>NZ_JBHFKZ010000010.1:0-101294 GCF_042879375.1 Photorhabdus sp. RM323S | reverse complement strand
AGAATATCTGGGTCACCCGATTCGGCGGTAAATGGGGCAAGGTGTGGATGTTCTTGCGCCGCGTGATGCATATCCTGCTTTATTTGCGAAAGTGCTTCCCGATAGAAGTCTTCAAAATTCTTCATATTTACGACTGTTTGTTTTATATTCAACTGTTAATGTGAATTTATATTTATATTCGACAAATATCAAGATTGATATTTTAAAGATATGTAAATCTCACTTCAAAACAGTCACTGATGTGAATTTTATCGGTGTTTAAGTAACATAATGATTTAAGTTATTTCAAATAGTTTGATTTTATGAAGTTTGCCTTAATTAAGTTATGGCACCATGATAGTTAGATGTCATAAGCTGAAATTAATAGTTAACTAATAGTTGAGAGGATAAATAAATGTGACGTTCCATTATTTTGGTTGGAGACTCGACTTCGCATGGCGGCAAGGTGCTGGCAGGTGATGGCGGTTTTGATGTGTTAGGGAAGAAAGCGGCCCGGGTGGGGGATGCTGTATCCTGTCCAAAATGTGGTGGTAATCAAACTATCGTGGAAGGGACGCCGGGTATAGTCAGCTCTAATGGGCAAATGTATGCCCTAGAGGGGATGAAAACCTCTTGTGGGGCGACATTGATTGCTTCGCAAAGTCTATTTCAGGCATAGGATGGCGGTAAAAGGTAATACTTTGCCTGAAATAGAGCGAATTGGTTCAAATACGGATGCTCAGTTCTTCATTCTCTTTTTATAAACTCCCGGGCTGACGAGGGGGATTTCGGCCTGACATGTTGGTTGTCGCACTGCGGATGTTTTGACCAATTACATCGATGTTAGCCTGAAAGGGTGGAAATGGCAGAGTAATACCCTGTTTGTGGAACTCTTGCAGAATAAGCTGGTGGATTTCATGGCGGACCGGCATCCGGTGCCCCATTTCAGCAGCATAGATCCGTAGCTCAAATATCTGGATGCCGTGTTGCAGATCGACCAGATACACTTCAGGTGCCGGGTTATCAAGGATCATCGAGCAGCGTTTAGCCGCAGTTAACAGGATTTGGGTGACTTCTTCGCTGTTATTTTCTGCCGGCGCAGGAATTGTCAGTACGACACGGGTGATGGTGTCAGACAATGACCAGTTAATAAACTGTTCAGTGATAAAGGCTTTGTTAGGAACGATAATCTCTTTCCGGTCCCAATCTGAAAGCGTCGTTGCCCGTGTATTGATCTTGGTGATGCTGCCGGTCAGATTGCGGATAGTGACGGTATCACCGATACGGATGGGCTTTTCAAACAGGATCATCAGGCCAGAAACAATGTTGGCGAAGATCTCTTGTAAGCCAAAACCAAGCCCAACCCCCAGTGCGGCAACCAGCCATTGCAGTTTTGACCATTCAATACCAATCAGCGAGAAACCGACCAAGCCACCAATCAGCGTAATGGTGTATTTGGTTAGTGTGGTAATGGCAAAACCGGTACCTGGGGCCAGTTCCAGATGCTGCAATAAGGCCAGCTCAAGCAGTGCAGGCAGGTTACGTACTAGCTGAGTTGTGATAATAATCACCAGTATGGCGATTAATACTGAGCCCATTGTGATGGGTTGAACCGTTTCTACATTGTTTATTGTTGTAGTGACATCCCACAGGCGGATATTTTCCAGGAATGAGAAAGCTGAATGAAGTTCTGACCAGAGCCAAATCAGTGAAACTAGCGCAAGCATGGTTAGAATTGAGCGTACCAATCCCAGGGATTGAGCACTGATTGCATCCAGGTCAATAATGGGTTCGTCAACTTCAATGGAACCTTCGATACTGCTTGAACCCGTTGAATCATCTTCTCCTTTGGCGCGTTGGGCCAGAATTTCCGCCCGCCGCTGTTTTGCTCGTTCAAAGGCAATCCGGCGCCGCTGAATCAGCATCCAGCGCCGGATAATATGGTAAATAACCAGCAGGAAGAACCAGATAGCAACAGAAGTTTCCAAACGTCCCAGTAATGCCTGCGATGTACTGAAATAGCCCAATATGGAAGCCAGAGCCGCGATTATTGGCGCAGAGAGTAAAATCCACCAGAGAGCAATATTGATAACATTTTCACCGGAGCCATTTTTATCCAGATAGAGAGGGACTCTTGCCCGTTTCAGGCTGCTGGTAATCAAGCTTAAGGAGACGCACAGTATCAGGAAACAGAGCCTGCCAAGTGTGGAGGCAAATTCTCGATCACTGTAATGTTCGAAAGTGATTAATGCCATCACCAATGGCACGATGGCAAAGATAGAGAGTTGGTAGAATCGCAATGCGCGTTTGACTCGTTCTTCCGGCCAGCGAAAATGGGCAATGAAGAGTCCATTTGGATGTGCAAATGTCGCACTCAGCATAAAGATCCATAATACGGGAGTCGTCGCACTGACTCCATAACCAATGGCGATCGCCATTGGATACTGCCAGGCACTTTGCAGCCCATAGCCGATCGCGGACCAGAGCATTGGCAAAGGTAACGCGACAATAACCGACCAGAACACGGTACGCAAAGTAAGGGAGAAATGATCATAGGTTACTTTGCCGATGCGGTTACTCGCGCGCTCAAGAAATGCGTGATAGTGGCGGAGAGAACCGATGCTGAATATGACAAGAAATAGCGCGCCAAGCAGATATAGCAGTGTATCCTGAGTGGTCAGCATGACGATTAGAGCACCACTTAACTGGGAGAAAGTATCCAGTGATAATAAGCGGGTCAGATCCTGCACAACACTAATAGGGTAATCGAGCGAGACAGGATTAACATCCGCGACCCAGAATAGATAACGGTGGGTGGCTTCTTTTACTTCTGTTAGTGCATCGTTTAGCTGGTTGGTAGAGACTTTCAGTTTGGTTAGTTCAAGAATCTCACTGTCATAACCCGATAATAATGAATTGAGTAATTCTTTGCGGGTACGAATCAGGGAATCGTAAATCCGCTCTTGTTCGGCCGTCAGTGCAACGTTGTTTGCCTGTGTTGGTTTTGTTTCTTTCTGTAACTGTTCCAGCATATCTTCGTATTTCAGCCGATCGACCCTGAATTTGACAATATTCCGGTCAAGTTGCTGAGGTTTAGATAGGTCGGGCAAACGGGCAAGCTGAGTTCGAAGTGCTTCTCCAAGCGTTGTGGAGCCTCCAAGCCATTGAGCCTGTTCACGAATGGTACTCAATGCTTGCCGGACTTGAATAATATCACTGGCGGCCTGGCGTTGTTTTGAGCCGATGGTATTCATTCGTTGTGCTTGCTGATTTAGCTCCTGAGATAAATGACGGTTCAGTTGTAATTCATCAAGCAGAAATTTTGGTAGCTGGCCACTTTGTTCTGCCAGCATTTCTGTATGTTCTAGAGCTAATTCTGCTTTTTGCTGGCGTTGGGCGTTAAGCTGACTGCGGAGTTTTTGCAGCTCAAGATCAAGTCGCTGATAACGCTTTTTGAACAGATCAACTCGCATACGGGAAATTTCTTGCCGGTTATTGGCAGAAAGTTGAGCTATTTCCAGTTCATTAACTGTAGCTTTGTGAGCGTTTACTTCGGCTTGAGCTAAAGCAAATTGGGCTTCTCCTAACGGAGTGGCAGGTGTTTCTAATGATTGAAGGCGAGAGGATGCTTCCGTCAGAAGGCGTCGTGCTTCTGATTGTTGTTGCGGTAATAATCCAAGGGAGTCGCTGATTTCCCGTCCTTTGTCCTGTTCTTGCTGTAATTGTCCACCTTGGTCCAGTAACCGGCTGCTGATCTGAATGATTTGCTGCTCAAGATTTGCAATTGGCTGGTTAGCCGGAATTTGGCGGGGAGTATCACTTTCAGCAAGTAATTTTTGACGGAGCTCTCTGATTATTTTTGGAAAATCATCAATAGTAGCCTGATATTTCTGTGTTCTGTCGTTAGCCGATTTCGTATCAGCAATCCAATTGAGCGCTCCTTGGAGCGCCTGAGCAACTTCTGCATCCTGCGGATTTTTACTGGATTCAATTTGTTTCAGTTCTTGTTTGAGCTGGTTTTCATCAAATTGAGTAGTAGCAAAAACCGGACTAATAATGAGCAGGCTAAGTAATAAGCTGATAATCAGGCGCACGATAGAGGGCTCTCCTTGGAAGGGGGATTAGCTTATGTTATCAGTAGGTTCTTCAGGTATTATCGCCAGGGCTAATAGTTCACCCATGCGGGTTGCTGAACCACTGCTTAAGCTCCCGGCTAACTGCACCTGATTTGCTGCGAACAGGTTAATAACGGTAGAACCCAGTTTGAAGCGCCCCATTTCTTCACCTTTCTTTAACGAGACCGCGCCGGTTGTACCCGCGTCAGGGTAGGCCCAGCGTTTGATAATACCTTCCCGTGGTGGCGTAACCGTCCCACTCCAGGCCATTTCAATACTACCGACGATAGTTGCACCAACCAGAATTTGTATCATTGGCCCAAATTGAGTATCAAACAGGCAGATGACTCTTTCGTTACGGGCGAACAGGTTTGGCACGTTGGCGGCAGTTAACGGATTGACAGAGAATAGATCACCTGGAACATAGATCATCTCTTTCAGTAATCCATCGCAAGGCATATGTACACGGTGATAATCTTTTGGTGATAAGTAAGTCGTTACAAACTGTCCATCACTGAATATATCTGCTAATTGATGATTGCCGGCTAGCAGGGCTTCAAGGGTATAGTGGTGCCCTTTGGCCTGAAGAATCTGGTCTGTACGGATATTACCTAATTGACTGATAATGCCATCAGCAGGTAGTGCTAATTGATGTGCTTCGCTGACAACCGGGCGAACATCTTCTTTTAATGGGCGGATAAAGAATTCGTTGAATGTCGTATAGGCTAAAAACTCAGGTGCCTTCGCTTCATTCATATCCACTTTATAAACACGGGCAAACGCCTTGATTGCCAATTGAGTCAGCCAGCCAGCCTTTTTATTTGCAAACCAGCCCGCCAGATTCGTAATTCCCTGTTTAGGCAGTAAATAATGCAACCTGATTTTAATGTTATCCAGCACGTCAACCTCTTGGATGTTATTTTATCGGCAAAATTAGATAAAAGGGGGCTATTGTACCCGTCCTTTTATTTAATGTCAGTTATACCCTTCATCTTTCAAGTTGCTGCTTTGTTGGCTGCGTTCACTTACCCCAGTCACATAGTTATCTATGCTCCTGGGGATGCGTTCACTTGCCGCCGCGCTGCAACTTGAAATCTATTGGGTATAGCTATCGTTATCTGTAAACATCTTACGTGGTTTAATTTGGTCCATGCTATCGAGAATACGGTGATAATTCTCAAAACGTTCTTCGGTTATTTCGCTATCTTCTACTGCTTTCCGTAATGCACATTCTGGATCTTCCCGATGTTTACAATCACGGAATTTACAATTTCCCAGATAATCGCGGAATTCGACGAAACCCTGAGTTATCTGTTCTGGGGTTAAATGCCACAGGCCAAACTCCCGTACACCTGGAGAATCAATCACATCACCGCCATATGGAAAATGATAAAGGCGGGATGCCGTGGTGGTGTGTTGACCTAAACCGGAAGCTTCTGAAACCTGATTGACCAGAATTTCTTTTTCATCTTCTGGTAGCAGCGTGTTCAGTAAACTTGATTTACCCACTCCGGACTGACCGGTGAAGATGCTGATTCTGCCTGCGAGCATCTTTAGTAATTCTTCCATACCTTCGCCAGTATGGCTTGATAACTTTAATACTCTGTAACCAATATTATGGTATGTGGACATGACTTCATTGACCCACTCACGGCTTTCTTCGTCCAGTAGATCAATTTTATTTAGTACAATCAATGGTTCAATGCCCAGTGTTTCACAGGCAACAAGGTAGCGATCGATAATATTGAGTGAAAGCTCAGGGAGAATGGCTGACACAATAACTATCTGGTCAATGTTGGCGGCGATAGGTTTAATGCCATCATAGTAGTCAGGGCGTGTCAGTACCGAAGTCCGCTCGTGAACCGCTTCAACAATGCCATTTACTTTAACATCTGTTTGCGTTTGCAGCGAAGGACGCCATACCACCCGATCACCGGTGACTAATGAACGGATCGTTCTGCGAATATTACAACGTTGTATAGAACCGTCTGCAGCCTCTACATCAGCATGTTGGCCGAAACGGCTGATAACCAACCCTTCCTGGGGTTCACCTAACTGGCTATCATCCATTTCAGGTTTATTATCCTGTTTTTTCAGTCTGCGCTGATGATTTGCCTGTACCCGCCGTTGCTGGCCTTTGGATAATTTATTCTTAGCCACCGAACCTCACTTGTTCCATATTTATCGCTGCTATTTTTTAAAAGCGCTATGATACACCATTAATAAGAACTATCTCTCCAACCTAGGATATAACATGTCAAAAAGTGAGCACAATCTTATCTGGATAGATCTGGAAATGACGGGTTTAGATCCAGAGCGGGATCGCATTATTGAAATTGCGACAATTGTCACCGATGCAAATTTGAATATTCTGGCTGAAGGGCCGGTCATTGCGATTTATCAGTCTGATGAGCAACTTGCTCTGATGGATGAATGGAATGTGCGTACCCATACTGGCAGTGGGTTGGTTGAACGTGTTAAAGCAAGCAAAATAGATGATCGTGCGGCAGAGAAGGCGACGATTGAATTTCTGGAACAATGGGTTCCCGCGAGGGCTTCACCTATTTGTGGTAATAGTGTTGGTCAGGATCGGCGTTTTCTGTTCCGTTATATGCCGGCGCTGGAGGCCTATTTTCACTACCGTTATCTGGATGTCAGTACACTGAAAGAATTAGCCCGTCGCTGGAAACCGGAAATCTTGGCGGGATTAAAAAAGCAGAATACGCATCAGGCATTGGATGATATCCGCGAATCAGTGGCTGAATTAGCGTATTACCGGGAACATTTTATTCAATCGGAATAAGAAAGTTTTATTTTGTCCTCTGTTGGCTATGATAACGTAAGCTCAGTGTGATGATTATTAATCCGCATTGGTGTTTATTAAATCGCCATTTGACCGAAAAGTTTGTTTTTTTGCGTTGAAGGGACTTGCGAGCGCAACGATTTTTCGTATAATGCGCTCCCCATACCGATGAAGAATTTTGTCAGGTATGGCATACTGAAAGATATGCGGGAATAGCTCAGTTGGTAGAGCACGACCTTGCCAAGGTCGGGGTCGCGAGTTCGAGTCTCGTTTCCCGCTCCAAATTTCGGTTTGTCATCAGTATGTTATTTCAGGTTATAGTTAGCCAATCAGCGACGCGGGAATAGCTCAGTTGGTAGAGCACAACCTTGCCAAGGTTGGGGTCGCGAGTTCGAGTCTCGTTTCCCGCTCCAAGTTTTCAATCAGGCTATGATTAGTCAGTCAGTAATGCGGGAATAGCTCAGTTGGTAGAGCACGACCTTGCCAAGGTCGGGGTCGCGAGTTCGAGTCTCGTTTCCCGCTCCAATTATCCTTCCATAGATATCTATTAAAGTCTTTAGCCAATCGCGACTTTTAAGTCCCATGATTTTCAATAGTTGATGTAGATTAATCTTGACGAACATCTTTCTTGGCAAAATGAGGAAGATGATTAGCGTTATACCCGCAAGAATGAATCTGAGACTTGCTGACAGTAAGGGCGGCGTTTCGACAGAAATGTAGCGACCTGCAACAAATGTCCTGCTCCAGATGATGGCGACAAGAGACAGCTTGATGTAGGTTGAATGCTAGATAGTGTCGTCATAAAATTCCTAACCAAAGAGCGAGACAGCGGATCTAAACACGAGCAAGAAATGAGCCACTATTTTTGGCATAACGGGTCGCTATACCACAGCGTTTAAGATGGAGGAAAGCATTTTCAACTAATGATTTAGGGTTAGACGCTGATGAATTTTTTGAACCGTGGAAAAAAGTCTATGATTTATGGTTTGATGCGGATGATGAAAACTATATACATGTTTCTGATTTTGTCAGAAAAACACAATCTATTATAGCTGGACGTGCCGCTGATTGTATCGGCATGTCCCAGTGCGGGAATGCAAACTGCTCGACCGATCCATTAGGCGATAAGCGACGTTCAAAACGTCTTGTTCAAATTGCGGCTTCGCTTGCTGACCTTTTTGCCCGTAAACCCATCGGCTGGGCAATGTCCTTCTCACCGGACTCTGGGCTGACAAAGAAATCCCTTACAATGGCTTGGGAGTCAAGGGGAAAGCCGCCAGCGAAATTGTTGGGATAGCAGTCCAATGGAGCGCTTCTTCAGGAGCTTAAAAAGTGAATGGGTTCCTCAAGAGGGATATCCGAATTTTACGGAGGCTTTCCACTCAATCACGAGTTATTACAGCCAACTTCGCTCTCATTGGTATAGCCATGGGCTAACACCCAACGAATCAGAACGATGATTTTGGAAAACCTCTCAGGTTGTGATCAATTTTTATTGACCACTTCAAAAGTCGTGTCCATCCATAAAAATATTGTTTACATTACAATGAATAAGACGTTTCAAAAAAAACATTGACAAATTAACTTATCGTATTACGATAAATAATTATCGTTAAACAAGATGCTGATAACCATGAACAACAAACTTATCAACGTAATGATTCTTATTACACAATTACTCATTGTGACACTAGCTGTGTTGAATGTTTACACTTGGTTTAACAAAAGTTATAACCCAAGCGGTTTAGGTTTTTTTTTGGCAGACCGAATTAGAGCCAATCCAGAATTCCAAATTTTGTCGATAAAATCAGGTTTTTTATGCGCTTTACTTTCAACAATTCCAATAATTTTGTTAATAACAATTCTGCATAAAATTAAAGTTTTCTACACTAGCGTAATTGAAATGAAAATTTTTAGTCTCGCTAATGTGAGGTCTCTGAAAAAAATCTCTCTCTATATCTTCTCATGGGTTGTGATAGATTTCTTGTCAGTTCCGCTGACATCTTATTTGCTTACATTAAATAACCCACCGGGTGATAGGTTGATAATGATTTCATTATCTTGGGGGCAGGTAATGGGGCTGTATTTTAGTGGGTTTGTGTTTATTTTTACTAACATATTAAAGAGTGGATTTAATATTAAAAATGACATTGATTCGATTATATAGGTGAAAAGTGACTATTGTGGTTAACCTGGATATAATCCTGGCTAAAAATAAAATGACATCAAGAGCTCTAGCTGAGAAAATTGGAATCACTGAGCAAAACCTGTCCATTTTAAAAAATGGGAAAGCAAGAGGAATTAGATTTAACACGCTTGAGAAAATATGTAAAGTTCTAGATTGCCAACCCGGTGATATTCTTCTATATGAAGAGTAAAGCCTTTCAATTACATGAAAATAAGGTGTTTAATATGACTATGTTATTTAAAAAAATATACTTTTTCCTTATTCTGACTTTATTTATTCCTGCATTAACTTATGCAGAATCTAACAACCATGAGGCTAAGTATGAAAAGAAAGGAGCAATTACACATTGTATCAACTATCTGCCTGAAAATGGGAAAAAATACACTATAAACTTAAATGTTACAATTGATGCTACAAAAGGAAATCCTAAATCTAGCGGTGAGCTTTTAATAACTGATGACACGCAAAAACCTTTACGTGATATCGACGAAAAAGAAATAGCTAAATTTAAACATTGTTTAATAAATGATATATTATAACATGTGATGTAATGAAAGCCTGTCTAGCATTGCTAGCAGGCTTTAACTGTAGAGGTCAGCATGACTAAAAATATAAATAGGTCTAATACAGATAGATTTGAATGGGATGGTAATGCTTATTTAGTTAACACCTTTAATTCAAATGTAATTTATATTCTGTCATTTTTAGTTATATTCATGATTATTTACCTGATGTTTTTTTGTTCATTTGCCAAAAGGATTGAAATTGAAGGGGAAGTGGTTAGCACGCCAAAATCATTAAACATAAAAACTAATAGTTATGGTTTCATAAAGAATGTATTTGTTCATAATGGAGCGCTTGTTAATAAAGGTGATAAATTAGTATCTATAGATTCCAGTTTTATAACTAAGGAAGGAAGAGATGTTAATCTAAAATTAAATAATGTATCTAACCAAATAGAGATTATCAAAAAATCAATAGCTAATCGTGAAGAATTGTCTACAAAAAGAATTTATGCGTTCAATTAACAAGTATCTCAATACAAACTATTATTAAGTAAAACAACAAAAATTGAAATCGATATTCAAAACGGCTTGTCCAGCTTTGAAAATAATAAAAAATCTTTTGAGGATTTTCTTAAAAAAGGACTAATAACAAAAGAACAGGCAGTAATTCAGAGCTATAATTATTATCAACAATATGGCCTCTATCAATCGATTTTTATGCAGAGGAATGATATTGTTTCGAAAATGGCTGAGTTAGAAGAGAAAGAAGAGGAAGAAAAAAACGATAGTGAAATATTTATAAAATCTAATTTGTTAAAAATAATTGATTTGCAAAATTACTTAAATGATCTTGAGATAAAAAATGAACAGATAGTGGTATCACCTATTAATGGCATAATTGAATCATTAAATACATCACAGGGTGAACAAGTAAATACAGGTGATGTTCTCATCCAAGTTAGTCCATCAATCAAAAAGCACAATATTATAACATGGGTGCCTAACTATGTAATTCCATATATTAAAGTGAATGATCAAGTAATAATACGGTATGATGCTTTTCCTTATGAGCAATACGGTCAATTTGTTGGAAAAATAGAATCTATCTCTAATCTTTCTGCTACCGATGATGAAATATCTAAGTATAATTTAAAGCCTTATAAGAATATCGATTCCCTTTCTTTTTATAAAGTATTAATAGCGGGAACTGAATCTATGATAGAACTTATTAGTCGAATCCGCCATTGAATTCTATTAAGGAAACATATACCGAGGTATTTATTCGTGGCCTAATAGACCTAATAATGATAAGCACCCTTATTGTTATGATGTTTGTGTATGGAAAATGGTTAATCCTTGTTGTATGTGGTTTTTCTTTTTTATATGCTGTATTAAGAATAGCAACCTACGATTATTATCAATCGTTAGAAAGTAATAAAATAACAACAAACGCCCAGAATAACTCACACATAATGGAAACTTTATATAGTTTACTGACAATAAAGTCTTTAGGTATTGAAAGAATTAGAAAAAATAGGTGGATGAACTTACAAATAAATAACAATAATGCTAATATAAGGGCTGATAAGTTTAATATGCTATTTTTGGAAATAAATGCACTAACGGTTTCAATAGAACAAGTTATAGTTCTTTTTTTATCGGGTTCTATGGTTATAGAACATGAAATGACTATTGGTATGTTTATAGCTTTCAATTCATATCGAGGTGTATTTTCAGACCGTTTTTCAAATTTAGTTAATGTTTTTCTTCAATTTAAGATACTGAGTCTGCATGGAGAGCGCGTTAGTGAAATTGCCTTTCAAAAGAAGGAGGAAATAACGGAAGATATTAATGATAATTATGAGGTTATACCCAGAACAATTGAAGTAAAAAATATCAATCATACATATGATAGTTATAATTATGTATTGGAAAACATATCGTTTAAAATGGATCATGGTGAAAATATAGTAATCATTGGTAGTTCAGGGGCAGGAAAGTCTACTTTAATGAAAATAATGGCGGGTCTGATTAGACCAACAAAAGGAGATATTTTAATTAATGGAATTTCAATTTATAAAATTGGTTTGAATAATTATAGAAACATGATTGCTTGTGTATTACAAGAAGACAAATTGCTCTCAGGTTCTATCGTAGAGAATATAACCTGCTTTAATACTAATTATGATATTGGTTTTGCTATAGACTGTGCAAAAAAATGCAACATTCACAACTTTATTAAAGATTTGCCACGCGGTTATTTTACGAATATTAGTGAATTAGGTAATTCTTTATCTGGAGGTCAGAAACAGAGATTAATGATTGCTCGTGCCTTATATAAAAAACCAAAAATTCTATTTTTAGATGAGGCAACAAGCCATTTAGACGATGAAAACGAAAATATAATAAACCTTTCTATAGGCAACATGCAAATAACGCGAATTATGATTGCGCATAGGCAATCAACAATCCAGTTTGCTGATAGAGTTTTTCGAATTTGAATGAAATATAAATTTTGTTGAAAAATCTGGTAATGCCTCCCATTAGTTTAACATACGTTTTTTGATGAAAGCGCTGATGACCTTTTCATGTAATTCGACAGAGCGCGAAAAGCAGATGGTTTTGCGGGTAAGCTGTTTGATTCGAGTTCTCTGCGTCAGGTTGTTACGCTTAATGCGCTGAGTAAAGATTTTTCCGGTCAGATGCTTATCTTTCGGCACTTTTCTGGCATAACCCCAGTCAGCGCTGGTAATCATGCCGATACTAAAAGGGGACAGTAGAGAGAGTAATTTCCGGCAGGTTTCATTGGTTCATGGCCCGTATCACATTGACGGTTAAAAAATTCCGAATGGTGGGTTCGACAGTTTCTCAATTGACAGACTTCGTTGCTAGGTAGGCGTAGGATCATCAGAAAAGATGGCACTTTCAACGCTATCGATGGGGTGTTGTTTTGGCATGTATTGGTGTGACTTTTCGTTAATGACCTGAAGCCTTATGGCTTCAGGTCGGGTTGCTCAATACTGATAGTCGACTATGATCGTATTGTAGTGAGATGGGTAAACAGGGTAAGTTCCTCCGGTCAGAATCCCGCTAATTCTAAAGGAACCTTTGGCATCATTGCCAATAAAGGCATTTGTGGAGCCATTGAGACTGCCGGAGACATCCAGGCATTGTGATGGGGTGGAAGAGTATCTTGGGGTGTAACAAACGTTAAAAGTCTGAGTTGTTGCACCATTGGCATACAAGCCTATGTTCCAGGATACTGTCGTGATAGTTGCTTTTGCCGGTACCGAGATGGGTGTGTTAAAGAAGTTTGAGTTGGTGGAGTTTCCACCATAAACGTTTGGAGCACGAATTGTTTGTGACCAATTGCTGGTGGCGGCAAAGGACGTTTGAGCTGCGGTTAATACTAGAAGACCTACTGCAATTTTGGTGAATCTTTTCATTTTTCGATCCTCATTGCTAGATAGTTATTTTACTGTTATCTGTATGCAACAACTGCGCGCAATCCGATATGAAGAGAGTCTCACTGCAATAACCTGGGATCAAACGCAAGCTTTCGTTGGATGTTTAAATCTGTGCGGCGACTCTACAGTTATTGTGTAATGTCTATCCGTAAAGAGTTACTGCCTGGTTGTTGGTTTCCTGTTTTTCTTTGCATAAGCCACCTTATATTTCGGTAGTGTGTGCCTGCGATAGTAATCTGTTGTAAATGGGCGAAATCAATTTTGATTTATCTTCGTCGTTTGGCTCAGGACACGCAGGAAGGAGAAAGGCATAATCCTTTAGCCCCCAAAGTTTTTTCAACTTCTGCTTGCCAAACTTTTGAGGGTGGTACATAATGCACTCCTTTCAACGACGATCTATTTAAAAATCTCTGTTGAATCAATGAGTTAAGTGGGATTCAAACGATTTGCTTCCCTTTCCAAGTTTCTTCCTCAATGATAATACTCGCTTATTTTGATTCGATTTTTGGGCTGTAGGGTTCGGTGCTGATTTCTATTTTTTATCCACAGAATAGAAAGTGATTCCCTGGTAAATAAGTACGACACCTTAAAATTACCACACAGACTTATCCACAGGCTGTTTCTTTCGGATTTTGCTGATCTTACATTTTATAAAATCAATATTTCTTCTGTAAGTTATTGATAATTTTTCGGAATAGTCCTTTGTTAAGAAATGTCATACTGATCACTTGCGCTTTTTTTGAGTATTGATCAGCAAGGGATTTTTATTTTATTCACAGGAAAATTATTTGAATTTTTTTATACACTGCCAGGATGGCTAATAATTAAGCATCTCTGGGTAAGCCTTTGGTTATCGCTCGGATAAGCCGTTTTTGTTGAGAAGTTTGTACATTGACAGTATTGGTTGCCCGGCGAGTCATTTGTTGGTCAATAGCCCAATGAATATGCTCATCAAGCATTGTGTTTAATCCTAGTTTCTGTTGCAGAGACAGAACGATGTTGTCTTGATATGGCGCGTTTCCCAAGGCAACCGCAATATTGCGTAACCAGCGTAAATGCCCGATACGGCGGATTGCAGAACCTTCTGTTATTCGCAGGAATTTTTCTTCACTCCAATTGAATAAATCCAATAATTCCGGCGTATGTAATGCTGCCCGGGGGCTGAAATCACCTTCATCTGTTAGTTGGGAAAAGCGGTTCCACGGACAAATAATCTGGCAGTCATCACAACCATAAATGCGGTTTCCCATCAGTGGGCGAAATTCTTCAGGAATAACACCTTCCAATTCAATCGTGAGATAAGAAATACAACGGCGAGCATCAATGGTATAAGGAGCGATAATTGCACCTGTTGGGCAGGTTGTCATACAGGCCACACAGCGGCCACATTGTTCTTCCTGTCGCGTGTCTACAGGTAGGGGAAGGTTTATCAGTAGTTCACCAAGAAAGAACCATGAGCCGGCTTCTCTATTAAGGATAAGCGAGTGTTTACCAACCCAGCCTAATCCGGCCTTAGCAGCGAGTGGGCGTTCCATTATTGGTGCGGAATCAACAAAAGGCCGGAAATTAAGGATGCCCTGATATTCGAAGTCATGGCAATAGTCTTGAATTTGTTCACCCAGTTTCTTCAGACGCTGGCGCAGTAGTTTGTGATAATCTCTTCCCAAAGCGTAACGGCTTATATAACCGAGTGCAGAATCACTGAGTGTGCTGGCAAAAGAGGCTTTGGCAGGGAGATAATTCATTCTTACACTAATGACGCGTAATGTTCCTGGCAGCAGTTCATTTGGGCGGGCACGCATCATACCGTGGCGTTTCATCCATGCCATTTCACCGTGATACTGTTTATCCAGCCATTCCTGGAGCTTCGGCTCTTCTGCTGATAAATCAATATCACAAATGCCAACTTGCTGGAAACCAAGAGAGAGGCCCCATTGTTTGATGCTTGTGACCAAGAGATTGAGATCGAGAGAAGTTGCCATGGCGGAAATTAGTTTATGCTGCAAGGAACCGCAGTATAGCATAATCTGTTGCAGGCCAAAAATAGTGAGTCCGGCAGTGAAACAGAGCAGAAGATGTTAAATGTTGATAATAGAGTTGTGTTAGGGTTATTGTTTTAGCTGATGAATTCATAAAACAACAGATATTATTCGATGAAAGAACTTGTTTTATCACTTCAAGATGAAGAGGCAACGGTTTCCCTTGGAGGCGCGGTTGCGGCTGCCTGTAATCATGGCAGTGTCGTTTATTTATATGGTGATTTAGGCGCGGGTAAGACGACATTC
Source organism: Photorhabdus sp. RM323S (assembly GCF_042879375.1). Lineage (NCBI taxonomy): Bacteria > Pseudomonadati > Pseudomonadota > Gammaproteobacteria > Enterobacterales > Morganellaceae > Photorhabdus > Photorhabdus sp. RM323S. Next base: position 85,951 of record NZ_JBHFKZ010000010.1, on the reverse strand, counting down.
AGCCGTGGTTTTTTGCAGTCTCTGGGTCATCAAGGGCATGTGAAGAGCCCAACCTACACTTTGGTTGAACCTTACGCTTTAACACCGAGGCCAGTTTACCATTTTGATCTTTACCGGTTAGCTGACCCAGAAGAGTTGGAGTTTATGGGAATTCGTGATTATTTCCATCAGAATGCCATTTGTCTGGTGGAATGGCCTCAGCAAGGAGAAGGTGTGTTACCGGAGGCAGATATTAAATTACATTTGAGTTACCAGCCCGAAGGGCGACAGGCACATTTTATTGCTTTATCTGAATATGGTGAGAGCTTGTTGGATAATTTGAAATATTTATGAGGGATAACCCGACCATGATGCACCCTTTAGTTGCAAAAATGATAAAGAAATGGCAAATCAGTTTTATGATAATTTGCTGGCTGTTTATCATGATGAGCAGTTTAGTGGTGGTAACAGCGACAGCGGCGACTTTATCCAATATTCACGTGAGTAATAGTGTCAGTGAATCCAAAGTGACGATGGTTTTTTCAGGTGGTCGCCCTGATTACAGCTTTTTCCCGTTGCATTTACCCGAACGTTTGGTGGTAGATATTCACCAGCCAGGAAATATTATTGGTTTGCCAATGAATTTGCCGGGACTGGATTTAGTGAAGAAAATTCGCGCCAGTCAGGCACCTGATGCACAAAAAAAACGTATTGTGTTTGAACTAAATAAAAAAGTTAAAGTCAACTCTATAGTGCAGCAGTCGGGTGGTGAATATCGGGTTATTTTTACCTTGCGGGCTTCCGGTATAGCTGTCAGTAATCCTGTTTTCAGAGAAAGTTCACACGTGGCAGCAAGTAAATCAGTCATTGCTGATAATAAACAGCCGGCGACAAAAAAGGCGACTCCACTAATGACTCCCAAGGGGAGTCAGCGGGTTGTTGTTGCGATTGATGCGGGACATGGCGGACAAGACTCTGGTGCGATCGGGCAACATGGACTGAAAGAGAAGAATGTCACTATTAGTGTTGCGCGTAAATTGGAAGTGCTATTGCGTAATGATCCTATGTTCAAACCTGTTTTGACCCGTAACGGAGACTATTTTATTTCTGTTGCAGGTCGTTCTGAGGTTGCGCGTAAACATAGCGCAAATATGCTGGTTTCTATTCATGCTGATGCTGCACCTAATCGCAGCGCCCGTGGTGCTTCTGTCTGGGTACTGTCAAACAAGCGTGCAAACAGCGAATTGGGTAATTGGCTTGAGCAGCATGAGAAACAGTCTGAATTACTAGGCGGTGCAGGCGATGCATTGGCAAATGGCGCAGATCCTTATCTAAGCCAGGCGGTACTGGATTTACAATTCGGTCACTCTCAACGGGTGGGTTATAATGTTGCAGTACAGGTTTTGAATGAGTTGCGCAAAGTTGGTTCATTACATAAACGCTCGCCAGAACATGCCAGTTTGGGTGTGCTACGTTCACCGGATATCCCTTCAATTTTGGTAGAAACAGGATTTATCAGTAACTCAGCGGAAGAAGCATTACTTGGTTCCAGTGATTTTCAGGATAAGCTGGCAAGCGCTATCCATCGGGGATTGCGCAACTATTTTCTGGCCCATCCATTACAGGCTGCACCTAAAACAGCCAGGAAGTAAAGGTTAACTATGGCGATCAAGATCTTACCTCCTCAATTGGCAAACCAAATTGCTGCTGGCGAAGTAGTAGAACGTCCTGCATCAGTAGTAAAGGAGTTGATGGAGAATAGTCTTGATGCTGGTGCCAGCCGCATTGATATTGAAATTGAACGCGGTGGAGTAAAACTTATCCGTGTCCGTGATAATGGTTGTGGAATCAATCATCAGGATCTTGCTTTGGCACTGGCTCGTCATGCCACCAGTAAGATTGCCACACTGGATGATCTGGAAGCGATTATCAGTATGGGATTCCGCGGAGAGGCGCTGGCCAGTATTAGCTCAGTTTCGCGTCTGATATTGACTTCCCGTACTGAAGAGCAGAATGAAGCCTGGCAAGCCTACGCTGAAGGACGGGATATGGAAGTCACAGTGAAGCCGGCTGCCCATCCGGTAGGCAGTACGGTTGAAGTGTTAGATCTGTTTTATAACACTCCCGCGCGGCGTAAATTTCTGCGAACAGAAAAAACAGAATTTGGTCATATTGATGAAATAGTCAGGCGTATTGCGCTAGCGCGTCTGGATGTATCAATCAATTTGCATCATAACGGCAAGTTGCTTCGCCAGTACCGGCCAGCAAAAGATGAATCACAGTATGAACGACGTTTGTCTTCCATTTGTGGTGCCGCTTTTATGCAACAAGCGCTTGCTCTTTCCTGGCAGCATGGCGATTTGTCCATCAAGGGATGGGTTGCTGATCCGATGAATGCGACGGCGAGTGGAGAGATTCAATATTGCTATGTTAACGGACGAATGATGCGTGATCGTTTAATTAATCATGCTATCCGTCAGGCTTATCAAGATTTGATCCAGGGAGAACAGCAGCCGGCTTATGTTTTGTATCTGGAAGTCGATCCGCATCAGGTGGATGTGAATGTACATCCGGCGAAACATGAAGTTCGCTTCCATCAGGCCCGTTTGGTACATGATTTTATCTATCAGGGGGTAACCGCTGTATTAAAACAGCGCGGAAGCGGCGCTGAACTGGGTATGGCATGTTGTGAACCTGCTCCGGTTTGGGAGCCGGAAAACCGCCCATCAGCGGGCGAAAATCATTTTTCCCGGCAAAATACCGCCGCATCTACGGCAACTTCATCACCAAAAGAGGCTTTGTCAGGCAGGAGTGGTACAGGTTTTCCCCGCAGTGGTGAAAACCGTCAGTATCATGGGGACAATTATCAAAAACCTCAGGGTGAGTTGTATCAGAAGTTGATGCAATCTGTACCGGAACCCGAAGAGAAAAGGGAGCTGTTCCCGGCAAGAACCTCTCCTGTTATGGCGGAAAAAGTGACGTCTGTTCCTGTTCAGGTTAAAAATAATAGTCATAGTTTTGGTAAAGTATTGAGTATATATCCGCCATGTTACGCTCTGATTGAATCTCCGTTAGGTCTTGGATTGCTATCTTTGCCAGTCGCCGAACGTTGGTTGAAACAAGTACAGTTGACACCAACGGAGCAAGGACTGAAACCACAACCACTTTTGATCCCGCTGAAACTTGCTCTCAGTAAGGAAGAAGCGAGCGCTTTAAATCGTTATAATGACTTATTAGGCTCTTTTGGTATCGAAGCGTCTGTATCTCATGGAAAAGCAACACTACGTGCTGTATCGTTACCATTGCGCCAGCAAAATTTGCCCAAATTAATTCCTGAATTGTTAAACTATTTGGCGCAGCAGCCATCAGTATCGGAAGAACAGATTGTAACTTGGCTTGCTCGTCATATTGGCAGTGAGCATGAAACGTGGAATGTTGCTCAGGCAATACAGTTATTGGCTGATGTTGAGCGGCTTTGCCCACAACTGGTAAAATCTCCACCAGATGGGCTATTACAATTAATTGATTTACAAGCAGTGGTGGCATCCCTTACTCATGAGTGATCAGAAAGCTCAATACCTGCCAGCGGCAATCTTTGTTATGGGGCCGACGGCCTCAGGCAAAACTGCCTTATCTATCGCTTTGCGTCAGCATCTTCCTGTGGAACTGATAAGCGTTGATTCTGCGTTGATTTATCGTGGAATGAATATTGGTACCGCTAAACCAACAGCAGAAGAGCAAGCGTTGGCACCTCATCGTTTGATCGATATTCTTGATCCTTCTCAGCCTTATTCTGCGGCTGATTTCCGTCGGGATGCATTGGGGGAAATGGCAGAAATTACCGCTTCTGGTCGTATTCCTCTGTTGGTTGGCGGAACGATGCTTTATTTCAAGGCATTGCTTGAAGGTTTATCGCCTTTGCCTTCTGCTGATCCGGCTATTCGGGCGGAGATAGAACAGCAGGCGGCAGAACAAGGATGGAATGCATTGCATCAGCAACTACAGAAGATTGACCCTGTGGCGGCGTTAAGAATTCATCCCAATGATCCACAGAGGCTTTCCCGGGCACTGGAAGTTTTTCTTATTTCAGGTAAAACTCTTACTGAGCTGACGAGATTGTCAGGAGAAATGCTTCCTTACCGTGTCCATCAATTTGCTATTGCGCCGGCAAAGCGTGAGATCCTTCATCAACGTATTGAAGCGCGTTTTCATCAAATGCTTGAATCAGGATTTGAAGAAGAAGTTAAAGCACTTTATGCTCGTCATGATTTGCATGTGGATTTACCTTCTATTCGTTGCGTTGGTTATCGTCAGATGTGGTCCTATCTTTCCGGCGAGATTAACTACGATGAAATGGTTTATCGTGGTATTTGTGCAACACGCCAGTTGGCAAAGCGTCAAATAACTTGGCTCAGAGGTTGGGAGCCTGTTCATTGGTTGGAGAGTTCTCAACCTGAACAGGCTTTAAGCACAGTTATGCAGGTTGTTAGTGCATAGGTTTATTGATTGTGTACAATTGATGAGTACCAAAGCGCAATTTTTGAGTAGTTTATTTTTTCGAACCTCCAGGTTCTTAGTTAAAAACAACAAAATAAGGAAAATATAGAATGGCTAAGGGGCAATCTTTGCAAGATCCGTTCCTGAACGCATTACGGCGTGAAAGGGTCCCGGTTTCTATTTATTTGGTCAACGGCATCAAATTGCAGGGGCAGATTGAATCTTTTGACCAGTTTGTCATTTTACTGAAAAATACGGTTAGCCAGATGGTTTATAAACATGCCATTTCGACTGTTGTACCTTCCCGCCCGGTTTCTCATCACAGTAGCAATACGGGTGTAGGGGCAAGTGTCGGTAATTACCACTCTGGTGGGGCTTCCGCTCCGGCAGCACAACAGGAAAGTGATGGCGCTGAATAAGCTTGAGAACGGTAACAAAATGCAGAAAAACATAGGTAGGGAGACTTTACCTATGTTTTTTCCTATAGTTTTTTACTCAGCCTGAGAGGTCTCACCTTTGTTTGAGCGTTATGAAGGCGGTGAACGAGCCGTTGTGGTGCACATTTTCTTCTCGCAGGATAAAGACACAGACAATCTCAGTGAGTTTGAATCACTGGTAACCTCTGCTGGTGTGGCTCCTGTTCAAATTGTTACAGGGAGCAGAAAAGTACCTAATCCGAAATATTTTGTCGGAGAAGGTAAGGCTGAGGAGATTGCGGAGGCTGTACAGGCTAGTGGTGCTGATGTTGTGCTGTTTAATCATACTCTTAGCCCTGCGCAAGAGCGTAACCTTGAACGGCTCTGTCAGTGTCGGGTGATCGATCGTACCGGTGTGATCCTAGATATTTTTGCTCAACGGGCGCGAACTCACGAAGGGAAGTTGCAGGTAGAGCTGGCACAGTTACGCCATCTTTCTACCCGTCTTGTCCGGGGATGGACTCACCTTGAACGTCAAAAGGGTGGGATTGGTCTAAGGGGGCCGGGGGAAACTCAGCTAGAGACAGATCGGCGTTTGCTGCGGGATAGGATCCGCCGGATTCTGGGCCGCCTTAGTCGGGTTGAGAAGCAGCGTGAACAGGGGCGTCAGGCGCGGAATAAGGCGGATATACCGGCGGTTTCTCTAGTGGGATATACCAACGCCGGGAAATCGAGCTTATTTAACCGTATGACTTCCGCTGAGGTTTACGCGGCTGATCAGCTGTTTGCAACACTGGATCCAACGTTGCGGCGGATTGGAGTTGATGATGTTGGCACGGCAGTGTTGGCTGATACTGTTGGTTTTATCCGTCATTTGCCTCATGATCTGGTTGCGGCATTTAAAGCGACATTGCAGGAAACCCGGCAGGCAACACTATTGCTGCATGTTGTTGATGCTGCGGATAGTCGCCTGGACGAAAATATTACCGCGGTTGACAGTGTACTGGAAGAAATTGAAGCTCATGAAATTCCGGTACTGCTGGTGATGAACAAGATTGATATGCTGGAGGACTTCACCCCGCGTATTGATCGCAACGAAGATAACTTACCGGTCAGAGTTTGGTTGTCGGCGCAAACCGGTGAAGGTATCCCGTTGTTGTTACAAGCGTTAACGGAGCGTCTTTCGGGTGAAATCGCACACTACGAATTGCGCTTGCCGCCAGAAGCGGGTCGTTTACGCAGCCGCTTCTATCAACTTCAGGCAATAGAGAAAGAGTGGGTAGAAGAGGACGGCAAAGTTGGTATTGAAGTGAGAATGCCGATTGTTGACTGGCGCCGTCTGTGCAAACAAGAACAGGATTTGTTTGATTATATCGTCTGATGTGCTTGTCAGATGAATATCTGAAAACTTGTGTGATTGAGAGCGGGCTTGTTTACAAGCGGCTCTTGGCCTGAAAAACCAATCATAAAAGAATGGAGTTAAAACATGGCGTGGAATCAGCCCGGAAACAACGGACAAGACCGCGACCCGTGGGGGAGCAGCAAGAATAATAGCGGCAACTCCGGCGGGAACAAAGGTAGTCGAAACCGTGGGGCATCTGATCTCGACGATCTGTTCCGTAAGCTGAGTAGTAAACTCGGTGGTTTCGGTGGGAATAAGGGCGGTAATGGTTCTGACCAGGGGGCAAAGTTTGGCGGGCGTATTGTTAGCCTTGCTGTTGTCGCTGTTGTCGTGATCTGGGCCGCCAGTGGTTTCTATACGATTAAAGAAACAGAACGTGGTGTTGTTACCCGTTTGGGTAAATTGAGCCATATTGTGCAGCCAGGTTTGAACTGGAAACCAACGTTCATTGATGAAGTTGTTCCGGTTAACGTGGAATCTGTTCGTGAACTGGCAGCATCCGGTGTGATGTTGACTTCCGATGAAAACGTTGTTCGTGTGGAAATGAACGTTCAGTACCGTGTGACTAATCCAGCGGCTTACCTCTATAGCGTAACAAACCCTGATAACAGCCTGCGTCAGGCAACAGACAGCGCGGTTCGTGGTGTTATCGGCAAATACACTATGGATAAAATTTTGACTGAAGGCCGTACCATTGTACGTAGTGATACCCAGCGGGTACTGGAAGAAACAATTCGTCCATACAAAATGGGTATTACACTGCTGGATGTCAACTTCCAGACTGCCCGTCCACCGGAAGAAGTCAAAGCGTCGTTTGATGATGCGATTGCTGCCCGTGAAAATGAGCAGCAGTACATTCGTGAGGCGGAAGCTTACGCTAATGAAGTTCAGCCACGTGCAAATGGCCAGGCTCAACGATTAATCGAAGATGCCAAGGCTTATAAGGCGCGTGTGGTACTGGAAGCGCAGGGTGAAGTGGCGAGTTTTGCCAAGATGCTGCCTGAATATAAAGCAGCACCGGAAATTACCCGTGAGCGTCTGTATATTGAAACTATGGAAAAAGTACTGAGTAATACCCGCAAAGTTATTGCCAATGAGAACAGTAATAACCTGATGGTCCTGCCATTAGAGCAAATGTTCCGTAGCGATGCAGCCAGTGGTAAAACGGCCGTGGAAAGTCAGCTTGGTAATACAACGGTTTCCAGCCCGCGCGTTACTCGCCCAACAACACCCTCAAGTTCAAACCGGACAGTAGATTACAGTCGTACAGATAATCTGCGTAACGATACTGTCAGAGTAGGGAGACAATAATCATGCGTAAGTCATTCATTGTTATTATTGTCGCTGTACTGGTGGCTTTGTATACCTCAGTGTTTGTTGTGCATGAGGGGCAGCGTGGTATTGTTCTGCGTTTCAGTAAGGTTGCCCGTGACGCGGAAAATAAACCGATCGTTTATGCACCGGGTTTGCACTTTAAAGTGCCATTCGTTGAAACAGTGAAAACACTTGATGCTCGTATCCAGACTATGGATATTCAGGCGGACCGTTTCCTGACCAGTGAAAACAAAGACCTGATTGTTGATTCTTACCTGAAATGGCGCATTATCGACTTTAGCCGTTACTACCTGGCTACCGGTAATGGTGATATTTCTCAGGCTGAAGTTCTGCTAAAACGTAAGTTCAGTGACCGGTTGCGTTCTGAAATTGGTCGTCTGGATGTACGCGGCATTGTGACTGATTCCCGTGGTAAACTGACTACTGATGTTCGTGATGCCCTGAACAAAGGTACGACTGACGGCGAAGCAGCGGCTACCAGTGAAGCAGATGACGCTATTGCATCCGCTGCGGCTCGTGTAGCGAAAGAAACTGCGGGTAAACAACTGGCTATTAATCCGAACAGTATGGCTGCTCTGGGGATTGAGGTTGTTGATGTGCGTATCAAACAGATTAACCTGCCATTGGAAGTTTCAGAAGCTATTTTCCAGCGTATGCGGGCAGAGCGTGAAGCAGTAGCCCGTCGTCACCGCTCTCAGGGGCAGGAAGAAGCAGAGAAATTGCGCGCAACAGCGGATAAACAAGTGACTGAAACATTGGCAAGAGCGGAGCGTGAAGCCCGTACCTTACGGGGTTCCGGTGATGCAGAAGCCGCTAAACTGTTTGCTGATGCATTCAGCAAAGATCCTGACTTCTATGCCTTTATCCGTAGCTTACGCGCTTACGAGAAGAGCTTCAGTGAAGATGGGAAAGATGTTCTGGTGTTAAGCCCGGATACTGATTTCTTCCGTTATATGAAAGCACCTGAAAAACGTGCAGTTCAGCATTGATTGATGTTTGAATATCTAAGTAAGGCCCGCATCAGGCGGGCCTTGTCGTGTCAGGTGGTCAACAAAAATAACGGATGTGATAAAAATTACTGAAAGGTGCGGAATGAGATGTTAGAATCCATTTTTAAGCAACCGAGTGAATTTTTGAAATGGGTAAGAACGTTGTCGTATTGGGCACCCAATGGGGTGACGAGGGCAAGGGCAAGATCGTCGACTTGCTGACTGAACGAGCTAAGTATGTTGTTCGTTATCAAGGGGGCCATAATGCTGGTCATACACTGGTTATCAACGGTGAAAAAACCGTTCTCCACTTAATCCCGTCGGGGATCCTGCGTGAAAATGTTATCAGCATCATCGCAAACGGAGTCGTATTAGCACCGGACGCGCTGATGAAAGAGATGAACGCGTTAGAGTCCCGAGGTGTTCCTGTCCGCGAGCGTTTGCTCATTTCAGAAGCTTGTCCGCTTATTCTTCCGTACCATGTTGCGTTAGATAATGCCCGTGAAAAAGCACGTGGCGCAAAAGCAATTGGTACAACCGGCCGCGGTATCGGCCCTGCGTATGAAGACAAAGTTGCACGTCGTGGCCTGCGCGTTGGTGATTTGTTTGATAAAGAAGTATTTGCGGCCAAGCTGAAAGAAATTATCGAATATCATAACTTCCAACTGGTTAACTATTACCAGGAACCAGCGGTTGATTACCAGAAAACTCTGGACGAAATCATGGCTGTTGCCGATATTCTGACGGGTATGGTTGTTGACGTTTCTGACCTGTTGTATGAAGCAACTCAGAAAGGTGAGCTGGTTATGTTTGAAGGCGCACAAGGCACGCTGTTGGATATCGACCACGGTACCTATCCATACGTGACCTCTTCCAACACCACGGCGGGTGGCGTTGCAACAGGTTCCGGTCTAGGTCCACGCTATGTTGATTATGTCTTGGGGATTATCAAGGCTTACTCCACTCGTGTAGGTGCTGGCCCATTCCCAACTGAGCTGTTTGATGAAACTGGCAATTATCTGCGTGAAAAAGGCCAGGAGTTTGGTGCGACGACGGGGCGTAGCCGTCGTACTGGCTGGCTGGATATCATTGCTATCCGTCGCGCAGTACAAATCAACTCATTGTCAGGTTTCTGTATGACCAAACTGGACGTATTGGATGGTTTGAAAGAAGTCAAAATTTGTGTTGGTTACCGGATGCCTGATGGTCATGTGGTTGAAACAACGCCTCTGGCTGCGGATGACTGGGAAGGTATTGAACCTGTTTATGAGACTATGCCAGGCTGGGACGAAAGTACTTTTGGTGTGAAAGAACACAGTAAATTGCCTCAGGCGGCACTGAATTATATCAAACGTGTAGAAGAGCTGACCGGTGTTCCGGTTGATATTATTTCTACAGGCCCGGATCGTTCAGAAACGATGATTCTGCGTGATCCGTTTGATGCTTGATTGTGTCACATAATCAGGTAAAGCCGGGCTTTTCAGCCCGGTTTTTTGCTATTTATTATGGTCTTTTTTGCTAACTACCAGATGATTAACATGATTTTGGCCAATTCAAGGTATATAAATTGAACAAATACTTATTTTTTTAATTATATCTCATTATCCAGAGGTTGATGTGCAGTTAACGAGTTTTACAGATTATGGCTTGCGGGCGCTAATTTATATGGCTGTTTTACCGCAAAACCGGATGACCAGTATTTCTGAAGTCACTCGTGTTTATGGTGTTTCTCGTAACCACATGGTAAAAATTATTAACCAGTTGAGCCATTTAGGATTGGTGGATGCTGTTCGTGGTAAAAACGGCGGTATTCGTCTGGGTAAGCCAGCAAAGGATATTAGAATTGGTGATGTTGTTCGTGCTCTCGAGCCATTATCATTGGTTAACTGTAGTCAGGAATCTTGCCATATTACCTCTGCATGTCGCCTGAAAGTGGTATTAAGTCAGGCAGTAGAAACATTTTTGAATGAACTGGATAAGCATACTTTAGCTGATATGGTTGAAGATAATATCCCCCTTTATAAGCTGCTTCTGACCGAATGAAGAAATGGCGCAAACAGCCTGCTGATGACAACGGAGGAACCGCCATGTCACAAGATCCTTTTTTGGAACGTGAAGCAGAAAAATACGAATCTCCTATTCCAAGCCGCGAATACATCTTAGACATTATTTCTAAACACACTGCACCGGTAAGTCGCCAGGAACTGGCACAAGAGCTGAATCTGACTAACGATGAGGAGCTTGAAGCGTTACGTCGTCGTTTACGGGCGATGGAACGTGATGGTCAACTGGTTTTCACGCGCCGTCAATGTTACGCCTTGCCGGAAAAACTGGATTTATTGAAAGGCACAGTCATTGGTCACAGGGATGGTTATGGTTTCCTGCGGGTAGAAGGCCACAAAGACGATTTTTATCTCTCTGCCGAGCAGTTAAAAATGGCTATTCATGGTGATGTTGTGTTGGCGCAGCAATTACCTTCCGATCGCAAAGGGCGTAGTGAAGCGCGCATTGTCCGTGTATTGGAACCCAAGACCAGCCAGATTGTTGGCCGCTATTTTATTGACTCCGGCATGGGTTTTGTTGTGCCGGATGATAGTCGTTTGAGCTTTGATATCCTGATCCCGAAAGATGAAAATAGTGGTGCCCGCATGGGTAACGTCGTTGTCGTCGAGTTGACTACACGCCCGGCGCGCCGTACAAAAGCTGTTGGTAAAATAGTTGAAGTGCTGGGTGAAAAGATGGGAACAAACATGGCAGTGGAAATTGCCCTGCGTACTCATGAAATTCCGCACAGTTGGCCTCCACAGGTAGAAAACCAAGTGGCCTCCCTGGATGAGCAGGTGCCGGAATCTGCGAAAAAAGGCCGCGTTGATCTACGTGATTTGCCATTGGTGACAATCGATGGTGAAGATGCTCGTGACTTTGATGATGCCGTTTATTGTGAAAGAAAGCGAAGTGGCGGTTGGCGTTTATGGGTTGCTATTGCTGATGTCAGTTACTATGTCCGCCCACAAACGGCATTGGATACAGAAGCACGCAACCGGAGTAACTCAGTTTACTTTCCATCTCAGGTTGTTCCCATGTTACCTGAAGTGCTTTCCAACGGCCTCTGTTCTCTGAATCCGCAGGTTGACCGCCTTTGTATGGTGTGTGAGATGACGGTTTCAGAGCAGGGAAAATTGTCATCTTATAAATTTTACGAAGCAGTAATGAATTCTCACGCACGCCTGACATATACCAAAGTATGGCGTATGTTGCAGGGTGATGAAGAACTGCGTGAGCACTATAAACCGTTGGTTCAGCATATTGAACATTTACATGAGCTTTATCAGGCGTTGGAAAATGCCCGTGAACAGCGTGGTGCTATCTCCTTTGAGTCAGAGGAGGCGAAGTTTATCTTTAACGCTGAACGCCGTATTGAGCGAATTGAACCGGTTGCCCGCAATGATGCTCATAAGCTGATTGAAGAGTGTATGATTCTGGCGAATATTGCGGCTGCGCGTTTCGTGGAGAAAAACAGCGAGCCGGTGCTTTACCGCATTCATGATCGGCCAAGAGAAGAGAGCATTGTTAATCTGCGCTCTGTTTTCGGCGAATTGGGGTTAACTCTGCCAGGTGGTATGCAACCAACACCAAAAGATTATGCGCAACTGATGCATCAAGTGGCTGAACGTCCGGATCATGAGTTATTGCAAACTATGTTGCTGCGTTCAATGAAACAGGCAATTTATGATCCGGAAAACCGTGGTCATTTCGGTCTGTCATTGAATTCTTATGCGCACTTTACCTCACCTATCCGCCGTTATCCTGATTTGGCACTGCATCGAGCGATTAAATATCTGCTGGTGGAACAACAAGGTGTTGCTGAACAATGTGGGACACCGACAGGTGGATGGCACAGCGATATGGAGCATATGCTGCAACTGGGCCAACATTGCTCAATGGCAGAGCGCCGTGCCGATGAAGCAACAAGAGACGTCGCCGATTGGCTTAAGTGTGACTTTATGCAGGATCAGGTGGGTAATACCTTTACCGGCATTATCACGAGTGTGACCGGTTTCGGCTTCTTTGTTCGCTTAAATGATCTGTTTATTGACGGTTTGGTACATGTTTCTACATTGAATAATGATTATTATCATTTCGATAATGTTGGTCAGCGTTTAATTGGTGAGTTTTCTGGTAAAACTTTCCGGCTGGGAGATGAAGTTGAAATCCGTGTGGAAGCTGTCCATATGGATGAGCGTAATATTGATTTTAAACTGCTCTCCATTAGTCGGGAAGCCCGAAATATCGGTAAGACAGCGCGTGACAGGGCGAAAAAAGCAGAACCTGGCCGTAGAAACAGTAAGAAAGGGCGTAGTTATAGCAAAGAGGCTAACTTTGAACCCGATGGCGCTTTCCGTAAAAAGAAATCTGTGGATAAGCCTAAAGGAGATAAGAAAAAGGGTAAGAACCTTTCAGCCAAAACACAGAAAATTGCTGCTAAATTCAAAGCTAAACGGGCTAAGAAAAGCGCAGATAAATAATCAAAGGGCTATCCTGTTTTTTCAGGGTAGCCTGAATATTTTAGTCTCTTGAATACATTGAGCCTGATGGATGGGTTCATGGTATGACAGTGAAAATAAGAAGATTATGAGTGAAATTATCTACGGTATTCATGCCGTTAAAGCTTTATTGGAGCGCGACCCTCAGCGTTTTATGGAAGTTTATGTACTGAAAGGGCGTGAAGACCGCCGTCTGATGCCATTGATTAATGAACTGGAAAATATCGGGATGACTATCCAACTGGCAAATCGTCAGTGGTTGGATAATCAAACGGAAGGTGCTGTACATCAGGGGATTATTGCTAAAGTAAAGCCAGGTCGTCAGTATCAGGAAAACGACTTGCCAGATTTGCTGGCACAAATGGAAACTCCTTTCTTGCTAGTGCTTGATGGTGTGACAGATCCACATAATCTGGGGGCTTGTCTGCGCAGTGCTGATGCAGCAGGTGTACATGCTGTCATTGTACCCCGTGACCGTTCCGCCCAGCTTAATGCCACTGCGAAGAAAGTGGCATGTGGAGCCGCGGAGAGCGTACCGCTTGTTCGAGTCACCAACCTTGCCCGTACTTTGCGTTTGTTACAGGAACACAATATTTGGGTGGTGGGTACAGCAGGAGAAGCTGACCATACGCTACATCAGAGTAAACTAACCGGCCCGATGGCGCTGGTGATGGGGGCTGAAGGGGAAGGTATGCGTCGTCTGACCCGCGAACACTGTGATGAGTTGATTAGTATTCCAATGGCGGGTTCGGTCTCATCCCTGAATGTGTCTGTTGCAACGGGGATTTGCCTGTTTGAAGCAGTGCGTCAGCGGAGTTCGCAGTAACCCATAACATAAAGCATTACCCGCTCCTTGAGTTTTTTATATGGGGCGGGTATAGTTACGCGTCAATTTTTCAGCCGCACTTAAACAAGTTCCTTGCCTCCATGGGCCGCGGTTGACCCTGACAGGAGGCTGAATAATCCGTAAGGAGCAATTCTAATGCGTCATTACGAAATCGTTTTTATGGTCCATCCTGACCAAAGCGAACAGGTTCCGGGCATGATCGAGCGTTACAGTGCGACTATCGCTAACGCGCAAGGTCAGATTCACCGTCTGGAAGACTGGGGCCGCCGTCAACTGGCTTATCCGATCAACAAACTGCACAAAGCTCATTACGTTCTGATGAACGTTGAAGCGCCGCAGGAAGTGATTGATGAGCTGGAAACTAACTTCCGCTTCAACGATGCCGTTATCCGCAGCATGATTATGCGCGTTAAGCACGCGGTAACTGAAGCATCTCCAATGGTTAAAGCCAAAGATGAGCGTCGCAGCCGCGATTACTCTATGGAAGACGCCGGCGTTGATGCTGAAGAAGCTGGGGATTCTGAAGAGTAATAACTGTGACAACTAATCGTTTGGTGCTTTCTGGCACAGTGTGCAAAGCCCCCATTCGAAAAATCAGTCCTACCGGTATCCCTCATTGCCAGTTTGTACTTGAGCATCGCTCACAGCAGCAGGAAGCCGGTCTGAGCAGGCAAGCATGGTGCAGAATGCCCGTTATTGCCAGCGGACAATTGTTACAAGTTTTAACTCACAGTATAACGGTCGGCAGTCGATTAACCGTTTCAGGATTCATTAGTTGCCATCAAGGTCGCAATGGTCTGAACAAACTGGTTCTTCATGCCGAGCAGATTGAATTGATAGATTCTGGAGACTAGCCAAATGGCACGTTATTTCCGTCGTCGCAAGTTCTGCCGTTTCACCGCGGAAGGTGTTCAAGAGATTGATTATAAAGACATCGCTACGCTGAAAAACTACATCACCGAGAGTGGTAAAATTGTACCAAGCCGTATTACTGGCACCCGTGCAAAATACCAGCGTCAGCTCGCTCGTGCTATCAAGCGCGCGCGCTACCTGTCTTTGTTGCCTTACACTGATCGTCATCAGTAATCGGCACAGTCCATTAACGACTCTGAGAGGATAAGGTAATGCAAATTATTCTGCTTGATAAAGTAGCAAACCTGGGTAGCCTGGGTGATCAAGTTAACGTTAAAGCGGGTTATGCCCGTAACTACTTAGTACCACAGGGCAAAGCTGTTCCTGCGACTAAGAAAAACATCGAATTCTTCGAAGCTCGCCGCGCTGAACTGGAAGCCAAACTGGCTGACGTTCTGGCAGCAGCGCAAGCTCGTGCTGAGAAAATCAGCGCACTGGGTTCCGTTACTATCGCTTCTAAAGCGGGTGACGAAGGTAAACTGTTCGGTTCTATCGGTACCCGCGATATTGCTGATGCAGTGACTGCCGCAGGTGTTGAAGTATCTAAAAGTGAAGTTCGTCTGCCTAACGGTGTTCTGCGTACTACTGGTGAACATGAAGTTAACTTCCAGGTACACAGCGACGTATTCGCGAAATTGAACGTTAACATTGTTGCTGAAGCTTAATCTCTGATTAACTGATGCTAACAAGTAAAAAACGCTGGCATTGCCAGCGTTTTTTATTGTTTTAACCCACTATTGTTTCGTTAATCTATATAATTTTCGTGGGTAATTTATATTAAACTGAACATTAATCTGACTTATTTTCCATTTTTTGTCTTTTGGTTTGTTTTTATTATTGGTTTTCTATGGTGAAAATACCACTAGTTATCATATTGTTATCTATAAATAATTGATTTCATGTTTTTCACTATCTAATAATATGGCCTTGATAATTTCATTTTGATGGGCGATCTTTTATCAGCTATTTTGATATATTTTCTTATAGATCTGGTTAATTGCATATATTATTATTTTATAATAATTTAAAAATATATTCTTATATAATCACTGTTATTTGTAATAATAATTTATTTTATCTAATTTTATATAAGAATATGGGGAATTAATGATTCATATTCTTATTATTAAATAATAATATCAAAAAGTTATATGGATTTTTCTGTATATAACTGTCAGAGTTGACAGTAGACTTTTAAGTGTAAATTTATAATTATCAGTTGTATTGATTAATCATTGAGTGAGAGCATAAATAAATTGGCTTATTTTTAATAGGAGTTAAATTACTCCTGTAATTATTTATAAAATAGGTAATTTCATCAATGGATTAATAGATATATTAAATATAAAAGCACTTTATTTGTTAATAAAAATACCTCGTTATCACTGTATGTTCTTCACATTGACTAAAAAATGAGAGATAAAACGGATATGAAGCTAGGTAAAAATATATTACAAACTATAGGTAATACCCCTGTGGTTATGTTGGATGGAAAATATACTAAAGGTGTTAATGTTTTTCTGAAAATGGAGAATATTAACCCCGGTGGGAGTATTAAAGACCGTATTGCCGTCGCCATGCTGGAAAGGGCGGAAGCCCAGGGAGAATTGAGACCAGGAATGGTAGTTATTGAACCATCATCGGGTAATACTGCGATTGGTTTGGCAATGGCGTGTGCTGTTAAGGGTTACCGGTTTATTGCTGTTTTAGACCGCATGGTGCCGATAGCGAAACGCGATAAAATCAGAGCATTTGGCGCAGAAATTATTTTCTTGCCAGAATTTGAAGCTGGAGTGGATACTGTCAAATATCGTATTGATTTAACCAAAGAGATCATAAAAGCTTATCCGAATGCGTTCAGTCCCATGCAATTTGAAAACCAGGTTAATCCTGATGAACATTATCATTCCACAGGGCGTGAGTTGTATGAAACCTTTGGCGATAATTTGACGGCTTGTTTTTCTACGGCAGGAAGTTGTGGAACCCTTACAGGGATTTCTCGTTATCTGAAAGAAAAAAATCCACAAGTACGAATTTATGGTGTTGAACCTGCTGGATCGATTATTTTCGGTGGAGAGCCAGGAAAATATCTGGTGCAGGGTGCGGGGTTGGCATTTATACCAATTATTCTCGATTGCAGCAATATCGATTTTACCTTGAAAGTGGCAGATATTGACGCATTCCGTACGGCAAGAAAATTAGCCAGAAATGAAGGTATTCTGATTGGTGGGACGGGAGCCTGTGCAGTTAGTGCGGCACTGGATCTC
Organism: Photorhabdus sp. RM323S; assembly: GCF_042879375.1. Classification (NCBI taxonomy): domain Bacteria; kingdom Pseudomonadati; phylum Pseudomonadota; class Gammaproteobacteria; order Enterobacterales; family Morganellaceae; genus Photorhabdus; species Photorhabdus sp. RM323S. Next base: position 68,763 of record NZ_JBHFKZ010000010.1, on the reverse strand, counting down.
TTGGATGATTTTAAACCTGGAGATAATATCGTTGTCATTATTCCTGATAGTGGAGAGCGTTATATAGACACGATTTATAACAATACCTGGCTATTTGAAAATAATTTCTCAGAACTCATTGAAGAAAGTACGACAGAGTCTGGGTTAGAAGAAATTATTATAAGCATGGGGTGCACGCTAAATGAATTCTGATAGTGTTTTGGTGATTTACTATAATCGCCGCTATAATCCTCTTATCATAAGAAGTCTTAAATCTGAGTTTAAAGAGGTTATTGCTCTTTATATTGATGAGGGACAAGTAAGAGACATTGAAGATATTGAATTGGAATGCATGGTTGCGGGTGCTGATAAGTTTATTTATAAAGATTATCGAACGCAATTTGCTGAAAAATTTCTTTCAAAAGCAATCAAAGCCAACGCTATTTATCAAAATGGCTATTATCTCAGTGCTGCACTTTCCCGGCCCGCAATTGCTGAAGCCGCAGTTGAAGTAGCAAGTGCACTCAATATTAATTATATTGCGCACCAATTCAGAGGTAATGATCAAGCCAGAATGGATATGAATATAGAAATTCTTGATAAAATTCCTATTTCTTCGTTGAGAGATTTTAAATACGATGAAAATATCGTAAATAATTATGCTGCCCAATATGGTATTCCTCAAGAATTTGGTTGTAATAATCCCTATTCTACCAGTGAAAATATATGGGGATTAAGTATCGAGTGTGGCCCATTGGAAGAACCGGAAACATTGATTCCTGAGGATGTCAAAGAGAAATTATTTGAGCGGGCACTATTGGCCACTGAGCCAATATCTTTATCATTAGGTTTTGAAAATGGTATACCTCTATTGCTTGATGGCGAAAAAAAATCATTAAATGAAATCATTGAAATATTAAATGAAATTGGTAAAAATCTATCAATTGGTATTTTTGATATTGTTGAAGATGGCATTGTAGGTTTGAAAACGCGAGCAATTTATCAATCACCTGCTGCACATATCTTAATTACCGCTCATCGTGATTTGGAACTTTACTGTAGTAATCGTAATGAAAACTGGTTTAAAGAAATAATTGATAAAAAATGGGCTGAACTAGTTTATTCCGGGCTTTGGTATGATCCATTATTTACTCATTTGAACCAATTTATTGATAGTATGAATCAGCATGTCAATGGTGAGGTCAAACTTGAATTAGGTTATAAATATATCAATGTTTGCTCCCGTTCTTCAAAGAGCAGCATTTATGATCATAATTTGGCGATATATAAATGTGGTCATTTATATAGTCAAAATGATGCAAATGGATTCGCAAAAATATTTAATATTCATACTAATCAAAGTGTTAAATCCAGAATGAGGAAAATATTATGATTAAAGAATTATTAATGTGTAAACCTGATTTTTACGATATTGAATACGTTATTAATGACTGGATGGATCCTAATAACAAAGTGAATAAGAGATTAGCACAACAACAGTGGGATTTTCTTTATGAACGATTGATTGAAAGAGGTATTAATATTCGCACTATCGATCCTGTCAATGGTTTGCCTGATATGACTTTTTCAGGAGATAGTGGCATGGTGCATAATAATAAGTTTCTTTCCAGTAATTTCCGGCACGCTGAACGTCAGGGCGAAAGTCAGTATTATATAGACTATATGGAAAATCTGGGTTATGAGATACATCGCGTTGAGGAAGATATCTATTTTGAAGGGCTGGGAGATGTTATCTATTGGGATAATGACATCATATTTGGTTATGGTCCTCGATCAGATAAAGAAGCAATAAATACAATTCAGAAAGTATATCCGGAGCTTAAAGTCAAAGGAGAACTTCATATTCAGGATAACACTTTCTTCCATGTGGCTTTGGCATTTTCATTTATTGACAAAGATACTGTTATTTATTATCCGGAGGCATTTACTAAAGAAAGTCAGGATTATATCTCTAAAACCTTTGAACGAAGGATCCCAATATCAGAGCATGATGCCAAAGAGTTATTTGTCTGTAATAATATCCCAATAGGAAAAGATATTTTTATGCATGATTGTTCTATTGAGGTTGAACGACAATTAAATAATTATGGCTATCATGTTGTTAAATGTGATATGGGTGAATTCTTAAAGAGTGGTGGTAGCTTGCGCTGCTTGGTATTAAAAATAAACTAACTATAGTGAGAGGATAATAAGTCATGTATATCTTAGGTATAAATTCTGTTTATCATGAATCAGCAGTTTGTTTATTAAAGGATGGAGAAACTATTTTTTCCATTGAAGAAGAGCGGTTAAATAGAAAAAAACACGGAAAGCCAGCAAATATTGATAATCCTGATGAACTGCCATTGGCTTCAATTGAAGTTGCATTAGACTTTGCTGGTATTAAATTGGAAGATGTGAGTCATATAGGGTTTTCTATCGATCCGATAGAACGAAGAAAGTCAGTCTTTATTGATGAAATTAAGAATGAAGGCAGTTGGGGAAGTGTTTCGGGTGAGTCAGTTTTCTATCGTAAAACGACCTCAGTGCCCGAAATTTTGCAGTCGATGGGATTTCGTGGTCAATTTCATTGGGTGCCTCATCATACAGCTCATGCGGCATCGGCTTATTTTGTCTCGTCATTTGATAAAGCGTTAACGTTATCACTTGATGGTGTTGGAGAAGATAATACTGCTGGAATATATCTGGGCAATGGCAATAGCATAGAAAAAATTAAAACCATTGAATATCCTAATTCAATCGGTTTTATGTGGGAGAAATTGGCAGAATTCTTGGGTTTCTCTGTATACGATGCTTGCAAAGTGATGGGGATGTCTGCTTATGGAACGCATGAAGGTTTTATGCCGGCATTCAAACAATTAGTCAAGATTTATGATAAAGGTGAGTTTACTATCGATAATACTATTCTCAATTTCCGCAGTGAAGATTTTTCTAAATTGGAATCTTTGTTTGGCATTGAGAAAAGAGTTCCTGGTGGAGAAGTTGCACAGGAATATTATGATATTGCCGCCTCTCTTCAGGAAATAACTGATGAGATAGTTTTAAATATGGCTCGTTATCATTTACAGAAAACAGCAACGAATAAGCTCTGTCTTGCTGGTGGCGTTGCATTAAATTGCATAACAAATAAACGGTTGTATGAAGAGTTGGATATTGAAGATATCTTTGTGCAACCTGCCGCGCATGATGCGGGTACTGCTACAGGTGCTGCGTTATTTATTTGGCATCAGATTCTTGGCAATGAGCAACGTTATCCTTTGCCTCACACTTATTGGGGGGTTGAATATAGTGATGATGATTACCAGCGTAGTTTGAGTGAGTATGGCTTGGATTGGACATATGAAGAAAATATTCATGAGGTCGTCGCAGGCTTACTGGCTGAAAATAATGTGATTGGTTGGTTCCAGGGGCGGATGGAATTTGGGCCCAGGGCTCTGGGTAATCGTAGTTTGCTGGCAGATCCGAGAAATAAAGATATCCGGGACTTAATGAATCGTAAAATTAAGCATCGTGAAATGTTCAGGCCATTTGCGCCGAGTGTATTGCGTCAGCATGTCGCTGATTGGTTCCACGTTCGGAAAGAATTACCTGAAGCTGCAAAATATATGCTGTTGGCGATGGATGCTAAAGTCGATAAAGCATCGCAAATTCCAGCCGTCGTTCACGCAGATGGCACTGCCAGAGTTCAGGTTGTAGATAGTGAATCAAATTCAGGTTATGCTCGGTTGATTGAGGAATTTTATCGGAAAACAGGTGTTCCTTTGTTGCTGAATACCTCTTATAACGATAGTGAACCGATTGTTTGTTCACCTGAGGATGCTATTAAAACTTTCATGAAGACAAATATTGATTATTTAGTTTTGGGGAATTATTTGATTAAATCGATTCATTAAATTTTGCGTAGTAGAAGTCTATCCCAGTAGGCATAATTGATAAAATCAGTTTGAGTATTGCCCAGACTCAATTTGATAAATAAAATAGCCTAATGGGATAGACAATAAGGTTGGGGTAATACTAATGATACACAGGATCATACTGGCCCGCTTTTTTTCTGTTTTTTCAGAGGCATTTGTTATGTTTGCTGTGCCTGTATTAGTGTATACCTCAACTAATAGTGCTTCACTTTCATCTTTTGCTTTTGGGCTTGAACGGTTATTCAGAGTCATTTCACTCCCTATTTCTGGTTGGATGGGTGATAGGATGCATACATTGGTTATGTTATTCCTGAGTGATGTTCTACGCTCATTGGTTTGTTTATTCCTTTTTATTCTTTCATTTATATATTCCGATAATAATATTGTATATATCATTATTCCTCTCTCATGTGTTTTATCTTTTTTTAGTGGCGCGGGATATGTCAACCTCGAAGGTTTCGTCTCTAAAAACATTAATGCAATAGAGTTACCTTCTGTTAACTCTCGTTTGCAATTTGTTGAACAGTTTACCTATATCGCAGCCCCGGCAGTTGTTGGTGTACTGGTTTATAAATTCAGTGTTTATGCCGTATTTGCGTTTGCTTTTTTTCCTTTCCTGATTAGCAGCTTCATATGGTTTCAGCTACAAAGGAAAAATCAGATTGCAGAGCATGCGAATAGAGAAGGTTATAATCTGCCTGCGATTTTTAAATTCTTGATGGGAAATCCATCGCTGCTACGGGTTATTAGCCTGACATTTCTGATGAATGTGATGCAAGGGGCTATCTTATCAACGGCTGTTTATGTTATTACCAGTATTTTTTCGCAATCGGAAGAGAGTTATGCCCGGCTTTTGGCTTATGCAGGGGTGGTGAATTGTTGTGTCTTCTTTGTTGCTCCGAAATTATGCCGTATTTTTGATGTGCGTATCGTTGGTGTGACGGCTTTTCTTATTGCGTTATGTGGTCTGACATTATTCGCTACCGGTCCGTTATTTGTTATTTATACGTTGGGTTTCTTGCTGGTCATTGGTTCGGAAGGTTGTTTCAATCTTTTTTCTCGCTCTTATCGGGCAAGCCTTATTCCGAAGAAGAATTTTTCTCAGTATCTCGGTGTTGTGCTTGTTTTGAATCAGGTAGCGACACCTTTAACTAGTTTCATTTGTGCTAATTTGCTGAACTATTTTTCCTACAATAGTATTTATTTGATATTCTCTGTATTTGTTTTATTAATGTTCGTCATTATTAATCCTTATCGTTCACTTAAATTCAATTTGCATAATAGTTAATAATGGAGGAAATATGAGTTCGAGAAAATACTTGTTAGTACTTGATTATCTTCCGGCAAGACTGAATGAAATAGTTAATATTCGTGACTATATTCAATATAATTATTCCCTTGAATTAGTGATTATTAGTGATATGTTGTCCGGTGAAGAGAAAAATATTACCCCATTTGTCTATCATATACCTGTACGGACAGAAAGTTATGTTGATCAAGTAATAGGTGTTCTTTCTGAACTTGATATGACATGTGCCGCTATTCTTCCCTTTATGGATGCGGTATCCGGGTATGCTGCTGTTATAGCCAAGAAACTGAATGTTTATGGTGATGATCCTGAATTAAGCTTCGCCGGTATTGAGAAATCTCAGTTCCGTCAACAAGAAACACGTATATTACCACTGCTTGCGGCCCAACATATTAAAACCCCTCGATACAGTTTCATTAATAATATTAATGAACTGGAAGCGTTTTATGACTCTGTTCCGTATGGTGTGGTTATTAAACCTAATTGTGGCCGGGCAAATTTCGGTGTAGTGGCGATTAAAGATAGGAATAAAATCCCAACTGCTTTTGCTCAATCTGTTGAGCAGTCTGGTGGCAACCCAATTCTTGCAGAGGAATTTATTACTTTCGATACAGAATATTCGTACGATGGTATTGGTTGTATGGCTTTTTTAACGCAAAAAGTCTCTCAGAAAGGTGAATATCCTGTTGAAATAGGGCAAATAGTTCCCGCGCAATGTGATGGAAGAAATGCTATTGCATTACATAAAGCAGGGCAAGCAATTAACCTGATTTCAGGGCAGACTCTCGGCGCATTCCATAATGAGATTAAACAAGATAGTAAAACGGGGGAAACTTTCCTGGTTGAAACTAACCGTAGACCAGCCGGTATGCGTATTTGGGATATGGCTAATCGGGTATATGGTATAAGCTTACAGGAAATTTGGGTTGATCATTTAGTTAAAGGATTTAGTGATCGAATGATATTACCCGAAGCGAAGGGGAGAGCATTTTTGATTAATTTGCTAGCGGGTAAAGACGGAAAAATTAATGATAAATTTAGTAAAACAGAGGTAAATAGATTATTGTTAGTATCTATTGATAATATCCTGAGGAAATTACATTATGATATTATTTCAATAAAAATTAATTTAGACAAAAATTCGCTGGTTTACGAAACACCAAAGAGCAATAATGATTTCTGTGGTTATGTTTGTGTGCATATTAATGACGAGCATATCAAATGTGGATCCCTGATGAATGAAATTAATGACGCCTGGAGAGATATTTTGAAAAATTATATTTTGTAATTTCAGTGATTAGAGCCTCATTTTGGCTCTAATTGTTATATAATCAGGTTATATGCTATTGCTTTAGCAACCGCTGCGACTTTATTGGGAACAACTAATTTCTCCATAACATTATTGATATGGAAATTGACTGTTCTTGTTGAGATTTCCAGTATATTGGCTATTTCAGCCGAAGTTTTTCCTTCACAAGTCCATCGTATTACTTCGACTTCTCTCGTGGATAGTGTTGGGACAATTATTTTATCCTTTTTATTCTTTAATTTATTGAATGTTTCCACGCATTCATTTGCCAATATGCCTAACATGCCTGCTTTATTAAGTATCTCATTGTGAGAAATAGCACCTTTTTTTCTAGCGACTGAAAAAATTGATCTTTCTCCATGAGAGCCTTTTATTTTAATTGAGAGACTATTTTGAACTTCGTCTATATTTGATTTTTTAATCATAAAATCAGCGTTTTTTGATATTTTTTCATTGCAAATTGAAGGGATGGAGAAAGTATAATCACCATTCATTAATTGGTCGCTGTCGTGATTGTTATTTTGATTATAATTGTTCGCAGTTTCTATATTTAAATTGGTTATTAGAACATATTTCTTTATCGTGAATGGGTATTTTTCTTCCTGGTAAATTGAGTAAAATTCAAAATCCAGATAATTTATCGCGTTTAATAATTTCTCTTCTAATTCCGGCATAGTCTTGGATTTCTGAATTTCTGATAAAATCTCATTAAATGATGTATTCATAAGATTTTCCTCATTGTATAATATTAGCAGTAGAATTAATTCTATATCAATAATATTTTATTCATATAATCAATTGGAAGTAAAAATATTTTAAAAAATTTATTTGTATTATAACCTTTAAGAAATGAATATGCCACTTAGAGTTATATCGATTACTGAGTCTTATATATTACGGCGAGACGTATCCTCCAGTGATATCTTAGGTTTACCCTGTTACATAGCACTGTTATGCTTGCTGGCCTAATTTAATTTGATCACAGGTATTTTCATGGCAAAACTTTCTTTTGACTCTATCGAAGCACAAGCAAGTTATGGGGTTGGCTTACAAGTCGGTCAGCAATTACTGGAATCTGGTTTGCAAGGTCTGGAGCCGGAAGCATTGCTGGCAGGGTTATGTGATGCGCTGGAAAGTCGTTCTCCAGCAGTGCCGGTTGATATACTGCATCGTGCTTTACGTGAGATGCATGAGCGTGCAGACGGTGTGCGCCGTGAACGCCAGCAGGCTATGGCAGAAGAGGGTCAGAAGTTTCTGGCAGAAAATGCCCTGCGTGATGGTATCAGTACGACAGAATCTGGTTTACAGTTCTCTGTACTAAAACAGGGTGATGGTGCAATTCCGGCCCGTACTGACCAGGTTCGTGTTCACTATACTGGTCGCCTGATTGATGGCACTGTGTTTGACAGTTCAGTACAGCGTGGCGAACCTGCCGAATTCCCAGTGAATGGTGTGATTGCTGGATGGATCGAAGCATTGACCCTGATGCCTGTCGGTTCTAAATGGGAACTGTATATCCCATATGATTTGGCTTATGGTGAGCGTGGTGCCGGCGCATCGATTCCTCCATATAGCACACTGATTTTTGAAGTGGAATTACTGGATATTCTATAATTTTATCCAGAAATATGATTAAAAATAGCCGGTATATCCGGCTGTTTTTGTTTTGGTGATGGCAATAAAATTCTTACAATTCCGGCAGAAGATCGATTGATAATATAGTCTAAAATGATAACAGATAACTCACTGTAGAGGTGTATGATGCTAGAACAAGTCTGCCAACTGGCCCGGGAAGCTGGCGTGGCTATTATGACAGTTTATCAGGATGGACATCCCCTGAAAGTTGATCATAAACAGGATGATTCACCGATTACTATTGCTGATATTGCGGCTCATAAAATAATTAAAGCCGGATTGTCCCGTATCGCACCGGAAATTCCATTGTTGTCGGAAGAAGAGCCGCCAGCCTGGGAGGAGAGGTGTGATTGGAAGCGCTATTGGTTAGTTGATCCGCTGGATGGAACCAAGGAATTTATTAATCGTAACGGCGAATTCACGGTTAATATCGCTCTGATTGATGAGGGCATTCCTGTGATGGGGGTGGTGTACGCTCCTGTACAGGATACGCTTTATTTCGGGCAAGGGCGGCAGGCATGGAAAAAAACCTGTAGTGGTCAATGCTTGCCGATTAAAATTCGTGATGCTAATCCCCCAATGGTGGTAGTCAGCCGCTCTCATATGGATACAGAATTGGAGGATTATCTCAATCAGTTAGGTGAACATCAGACGGTTTCTGTGGGTTCTTCATTAAAGTTCTGCCTGGTGGCCGAAGGAAAAGCGCAACTTTATCCCCGTTTTGGACCAACTAATATCTGGGATACCGCAGCAGGCCATGCTGTGGCAATTGCGGCCGGTGCTCATGTAACAAACTGGAAAGGCCAGACTCTGAATTATACGCCTCGTGAATCATTCCTGAATCCAGGATTTAGAGTAACAATCTTTTAATAAATTAATGTCGGCTTTGCTTAAGAGCAGCAATTTCAGAGTCACGTAAATTCAAGCTCGGCTTTTTTGGTTGGAAGGTATAAACAATTAATCCCGACACAATCTCTAACAAAAAGCCGAGTATACTACGGTGCTTTGTGTGTTCATCTGGGAAATATTTTTAAGTTGGTCAACAGCTTTTTCTATCAGAAATAGTAAAGCCGGGCAATGGCCCGGCGAAAGGGTTAATGCAGCATCAGAACTTCAGCGAGCCTTGCATATAGAATGTGCGCGGCTGCCCGGCGTAGATGCCTTTATTGTTATCATCATAAGAACGGGTGTAATACTCGTGGTCGAAAATGTTTTTCACCCCAAAGGCTAGAGTCAGATTGGCCATTTGTGGACCGAAGTCATACGCCATGCGCGCATCCCACAGCATAAAGCCCGGAATGCGGCCAGTGCTGCCATCGGCACTTTCCTGTATGGTGTTAGCGTTATCAGCAAACTGGTTGGACTGGAATTCGCTGTTGAGATTGAAGGTCCAGTTGCCAGGTTTGTAATCCATACCAAATGTACCTTTATGCTTCGGTGAGAACGGCACTTGATTCCCGTAGGTATCGCCTTTTTCACGAATTTCCGCGTTTACATAGGTGTAGTTGGCGTAAACCGAAATGTTCTCCAATTTAGACGTAAGCTCGGAAAGATTGTAACGTGCCTGAGCTTCCAGCCCGGTGTGCCGGGTTTTCCCTCGTGCCGTAACAGTATCGTTGGTCTGGTTGGAGTCGTATTGATTGTTGAAGTTAATCAGGAACAGCCCCATTTCCGCAGTCAGAGCGCCGTCGTCGTAGCGGGTTCCGACTTCCCAGGTTCGCGCTTTTTCCGGTTCTACATTGCCGCTCCGTACAGCCTTACCAATCTGGCTGTACTGTACGGTACCGAATGAGCTTTCCGTATTGGCATAAAGATTCCAACTGTCAGTAACGTGATAAAGAACGTTGAGTGCAGGCAGCGGCGCATTGTAGCTTACTTCTTGGCGGGTGCCTTTCAGGTTGTTGTTTTGGATGGATTTGATATGTTCGAATCGTATCCCTGGAGTGATGGTCCAGTTGCCGATATCAATGCGGTCGTCAATGTACCAGGCATGAGCTTCGGTACCAGAGCGGGTATTACGGTCATAAGGACTCGACGTGCTGGGTAATTCGCCGCTGCTGGTGACGGTGTAGTAACGCATTTCGTGGCTGGCTTCATTCACGTAACGGTAGCCAATCCCTACTTCATGGGCTGAAGGCCCTAAATTGAAGAGCTGGCTATAGCGCGGTTCGATGCTGCGCACCCAGTATTCCCGTGGGGAAAGGGTAATGCGTTTGCCCTGCTCGAGATAACCGCTGCGCAAGGTATGGGTATATAAGCTCTGAATATTGAATTTGTGCTGCTGGTCGGGCTGATACTGATAGCTAAGGCTTGCGAGCTGACGGCGGCCCCAGAAGCGATCATATGGGCGAGTGGATTGCCAGCGATTGGCATCGTAATCGGCGCGTGAAAGACCTCCGGGCATATCCGCACTGCCATCATAATATTGCAGCAGGCTGTTGAAGGTGTGCACTTCATTGGGGGCATAGCGGCTTTTGAGCATCACGTCGTCAATGTGCGTGGCGCTGTGCTCGCGCCAGTCGCTGCCACGTGTACCGGAGTAGAGAAGCGCCGTGCCGAAACCGTTATCTGCCGTACCGCCAATCATCAGATTATGGGTTTCTTTTGGATTATTTTGTGAAGATGTGGGGCTAAGTTGGCCTTCCACGCTTGCCTCAATGCCAAAATCCTGTGGGATAGCGCGAGTCACGAAATTCACCACACCACCTACGCTTTGTGGTCCGTAGCGCACAGCGCCGCCGCCGCGTACTACGTCTACTGCGTCCATGTTGCCGAGAGAGACTGGCGCCAACGATAGCTGTGGCTGGCCGTAGGGTGCGAAGGGGACCGGAATGCCATCCATCAGAACCGTAGAGCGGCTGGCAAGACGCGGGTTCAGGCCACGAATGCCGAAGTTCATCGCCAGGTCGTGGCTGCCGGTACCGTTGTTTTCCGGTGCGCTGACGCCAGGAATGCGGTTTAGCACTTCACGCATTGTTGTTGCGCCTGTTTTGGCAAAATCTTCACGGCGGATAACATCGCGTGCACCTGCATGTTCAAACACGTCAGTTTCACGAGCACTGCCCAGCCAGTCGCCTATCACGGTCATCGAGTCTTTCTGCGTGGCAGAAGCGGGTTCGAGTGTGAACGTGTTATCACCCAACGTTTTTGTCTGTAAATCAGTACCGATCAGTAAGGTGTTCAGTCCATCGGTGATGGAATAATCACCGTGTAGGCCGCTACTCTGTTTGCCGCGCGTTAAGCTGGCATCTACCGAAAAGGTAATACCAGCGCGGGTGGAGTACTGATTGAGAACTTTATCCAGTTCGCCTGCATTAATGTCATAGTGTGCGCTAGCTGGCACCACAGAAGCATACGCGATCCCCGAGGTTAGGCAAGCCACCGGTAACAGGCTTAAATGAATCGCCATTACCAGCGGTGTTGTTTTGTAAAGCGCGCGCAGTGACCGTGCACGTAAAAGTGTCATAACGTCTCCATAATCATTTTGTTGCTGTATTCACTTATAAGTCGAATGAAGAGGTAAAAAGGGACAATTGAAAATGATTATTTTTATGTTAATGATTTTTATGCGGGCAGAACATTCACCCAGTAGCGGGTAATGTATTGAATCTTAACGGGAAGTGTTTTTTCTATGACGGTTAATACCGTATCGGTATTTTTTATCGGGAAAGTGCCGGTTAACCGTAGTGAGGCGACAGTTGGGTCGCAGCGTAATACGCCGTTGCGATAGCGGGCGATGGTCGCTATCACTTCACTCAGTGGTTTGTCGCTGAAGCTTAATATACCTTGCGTCCACGCGTTGTCTTCGGCGATTGCTGTTGTCAGCTCGCTAAAATCGGTAGCGTTGAATCTTAAGCTTTCACCCTGACGTACAATACATTTGCGGTCAGCGCCGGTCAGGATCACTTCTACGGCATGTTGCTGTACGCTAACCAGCGTGGTGTTGTCTTCCTGACGAACCGTAAATTGGGTACCCAACGCAGTCAGTTGTGCTTGGCGGGTTTGTACGCGCAATAACTTTGTTCCAGCACCGTGCCCGGTGGTGATGGCAATTTCGCCATACCAGAGATGCACCAGACGTTGCTGAGGGTCAAAACGGACATCCACTGCGCTGTCAGTATTGAGTGTAAGCAGTGTGCCATCGCTCAGTTGATACTGCTGAATGTCCCCTTTAGCAGTACGGTAACCAGCTCGCAGACCCTCTCCTGTTTCTGAATGCCACAGTTGCCAGATACCGCCAACCCCTAGTAGCAACAGCACGCTTTTCATTATTCTGCGGCGTGACAGGTGTGTTTCCTGAAGTGTGCGGCTTGCCACATTACCTGGCACTACAAGCATCTGGTTACGCAGATTTTCCACCTGTTGCCACGCCCACTGATTATCCTGATGCTGTTCGTACCAACGCTGCCATTTTTCGATTTGCCGTGGGCTTGCTTGATCGCTACTCAGTACTGCATACCAGTGTGATGCTGATTTTAGGGCCTGGAGACGAGAATTGGTCAATGTGGTATTCATATCAGAGTCCATGCTCCAGGCGAAACAGCAAGCAATGCTCGGTGGCTTTGGCCATATATTTTTTCACGGAACTGACAGACACATTAAGACGTGAAGCGATATCGCTGTAGGTCAGACTTTCAAGCTGAGACAGTAAAAACGTTTGGCGAATTTTGCTGCTCAGGCCATCGATCATCTGGTCGATTTGTTGGAGCGTCTCAAGTTGGCACTGACGAATTTCTGGCGAGGGTATAAGCGCCTCGGGCTGTTGCGCAAGCAGTTCCAGATAGGCTTTTTCCAGAGCGTTGCGGCGAAACAGATCGATCATTACCCTTTTGGCAATAGTGCAGAGGAAGGATTTTGGGTCGCGAATTGTCTGTAGCGAATCACTGGTTATCACGCGGAGGAAGGTATCCTGCGCTACGTCGTCGGCGTCAAAGGACGATTGCAGTTTGCACGTGAGCCAGTTTTTTAGCCAGCCGTGATGCGCGCCGTAAAACGATTCAAGCGTCAGCTCCGCAGAAACAACAATGTAGTCAGACATAGCTTTATAATATCAAAAGTTAATAATCACGGTATCATCTTAATGTGAGAATGGTAATCATTACAATTGTCCCTGAAGGTTTTTATTTCATGTTAACGTGATATCGAGTAGGTGTGGTCGCAAGATTTGTCGCAAACCGAGCTTGAATTTACGTGATCTTGAAATTGCTGCTCTTAAGCAAAGCTGATGTTAAATAAGTTGCTTTTCAGTAGGGTGGTGGTGATAAGGGCAAATCGAAATATATCCGCAAGTCGTTATCACCACTGATGTTTTTACTGTAATTCTTTACGAACTAATTCAATTACCTGTTTGATTTCGTTGCTGTTTAGCTTACCTTCTTTGGCAAACTTCGCTACGCCATTTTTATCCAGGACAACAATGGCAGAATTTTTGGGTTCCAACTGCCAGGTTTTCTTGACTACACCATTGCTGTCAGCGATAAACTGGGACCAAGGAAACTCTTTTTTGCTGTCTTCAATATTGCTGCGGACAAATGGCCCGGTACCAAATATGGCATCATTAACATTGATGATGGTGGTTGTTTGGTATTTTTCTTTTGAAAAATCAGCACGTTTTATTTCTTCTATCAGCGGAGCATTCAGTTCTTTTGCTGCACTACGACCTGCAATATGTTGTATGACTCTCACTTTTCCGATCAGTTTTCCACTATCCCAATTTTGGTAGCTAAACTTATTATTGTTGAGTAACAACTCACCTTTATCAGAAACACTGACCGCAGGAACCTTTTGTTCCAGGTTAATGTTGTGAGCGAATGCCAGAGCAGGAGAACAGAGTAGCGCAGCATATAACATAAAATTTTTGATCATAATTTTTCCTTTGTAAGTGAATGTGACGATGCACGGGCCTTTAGCATAGCGGTTATCAGTTGATTTATCTCTTTAAAGAAGATCAATTTTTTAACATTAAGTAAGGGATAAATTTACATAATTATGCATATCTAAATATCTGTCATTTTATGTAAAGTTAGTACATAAAACTGAAAATGGGGGGAACAAAATCCGATAAATTAAGTCTACTATTCTACATAACGGTGTGGTGCATGGAGCTGGTTCACCAAACGTAACCGTAAGAAGCATAGGAGGAAAAAAGCAGAGATGAAAATTTTTCACCGATATAACCCACTGAAAATTGCTCTCTACGTTAAAACTTTATTCCGTGGACGTTTATACATTAAAGATATGGGGGCTTTTGAATTCGACTGCGGCAAAATTTTACCGCCGAAGGTAAGAGACAAACGCCATTTTAGTGTGATGAGTGAAGTTAATCAGCAGGTGCTACGTTTGCAGGCCGAAATAGGATAGATAACGAGAATAGCCGCGAGTAGCATACTGAATAATCTGCGCCACAATAAGTGGCGCATAACACAGAATATTAAACGGCCTCAGTTCAAAGGCCGTTTTTATTTATCATCACTGATGGTTGGGTTGTGAGCGGGAGCTGTGGTGGGGGTGTCAGTGATTTTTGTGACTAATAGCTGATCGATTTTGTAGTTATCAATATCGACAACTTCGAACTTATAACCCGCAAACTTGACCGAATCAGTACGTTTTGGAATTTTCCGCAATCGGAACATCATAAAGCCTGCAATAGTTTCGTAGTTACTGGAATCAGGAAAATCATCAATATCCAGTACCCGCTGTACATCATCAATCGGTGTTCCGCCTTCAACCAGCCATGAATTTTCGTCCCGGACGACGATCTGCTCTTCTTGTCCTTGATCAACCAAATCACCCATCAGGGTAGTCATCACATCATTGAGGGTAATTACCCCCATGACTAGCGCATATTCATTCAGGATAATAGCGAAATCTTCACCGGCAGCTTTAAAACTTTCCAGAGCATCTGAAAGCGTTAAAGTATCTGGAATGATCAACGCGTTGCGGATCTGGACACCTTTATTGAAGCTCAGGCTCTGACCACTCAGGACTTGGTTAAGCAGGTCTTTGGAATCCACATAACCGATAACATGATCAATATCGCCGTCACATATCAGATATTTGGAGTGTGGTTGGGTGGAAACCTGTTGTTTGATACTTTCTTCACTTTCATGCTTATCGAAGTAGACGATGCTTTCCCGTGAGGTCATGGCAGAAGGAACGGTACGGGATTCGAGTTCGAACACGTTTTCAATCAGTTCATGCTCTTGTTTACGCAGGATCCCCGCAACAGCGCCTGCTTCCACAACCGCGAAAATATCATCAGATGTGATGTCTTCATTACGCGCCATCGGAATTTTAAAGATCTTAAAGATAAGATCAGCCAGTCCATTAAATAACCAGACTAACGGACGGGAAATTGCCAGACAGAAACGCATTGGATTAACGATTTTCACCGCGACAGCTTCTGGTTTGATCATACCGATACGCTTTGGTGTCAAGTCAGCAAGCAAAATAAATGTACTGGTCACAATGATAAATGAACAGATAAAGCCGAGTTGTTCTGCCCATTCGGGCCGCATAAATTGAATGAAAAAAGCTTTCAGTGAAGGAGAAAATGCCGATTCACCAACAATACCAGCCAAAATGGCCACCGCATTCAGGCCGATTTGCACAACGGTAAAAAACATTCCCGGAGATTCTTGTAATTTGAGGACATGAGCTGCGTTGACATTACCTTCATCTGCCATCAGCTTTAATTTGATTCGCCTTGAGGCGGCCAGAGAGATTTCCGATAACGAAAAAAAAGCGCTGATCGCGCACAGTAAAAGCACCACTAAGAGACTATTTAGCATAAGGCATCCGTGTTTTACCTCCGGCGATAGGATTGGTTATGGTTGAAAGATCACCGGAGGAAACAATAAAAATTATGTAAAATAAAAAGTTGCAATAGATACTTAGAAAGCTATTGATTAGTGTGATAATTATAACATCAGTTTAGGTGAGCTGGCTAGTTTTTGCTCATTTGTGGTAGGCAAATGCCAATACCGCCTAACCCGCAGTATCCCTCAGGATTTTTAAACAGATATTGCTGGTGATAATCTTCCGCAAAATAGAATGGCCCTGCTTCTGTGATCTCGGTTGTAACAGGCCGGTTATCTCCTTGTTGTTGCATGGCTTTTTGGAAGCGTTCGCGGCTGGCTAATGCCAGTTCATGTTGCTGAGGTGATACAGTATAAATCGCGGAACGATACTGAGTGCCAATATCCCCTCCCTGACGCATTCCTTGAGCCGGGTCGTGGTTTTCCCAGAAAAGTTTTAGCAGGTTTTCGTAACTATTTTTTACCGGATCATAAACAATTCTGACAACCTCGGCGTGACCGGTCAGACCGCTACAGATTTCTTCATAAGTTGGATTTGGTGTTGTACCGCCGCTATAACCCGCAGAGGTCGTGTAAATATCAGGTTGTTGCCAGAACAGCCGTTCTGCACCCCAGAAGCATCCCATACCAACATAGGCAACTTCCATATTTTCTGGAACAGGTTCTATCGTATGATTGGTGACAGTATGTTCAGGTGAAACTTTAAGTGATTCTATTCTGCCCGGTAATATGCGTTGAGGATCAAGAGATTGGATCTCATTAGCTGAAGTTGGCACAATATTCCCTCCTGTAATTATTAAGTTTTCAGATATTAATAGATTGTATATATTATAAACTTTAATCAAAATAAATTTTATTATAGTTAAATTGTTCCGATCAGGTTAGGAGTTCGCGTGTCGAGATACCCCATTTTATGTCTTCTTTGTGTGTCTATCGTAACGCCTATCGCTCATAGTGCTAGTCTTCGCCTGAAAATAGAAGGATTAACCGGCAGTTTGGAAAAAAATGCCCGAGTTCATCTTTCCACTATCAGTACTGACGAGGTTGCAGCAGATGGGCGTTTCCGCGCTCGTGTAGATAAAGCGATTCGTGAAGGTCTGCGTCCGCTTGGTTATTATGAACCCATTATCGAATTTACCTATCAGGAAAATAACCCCCCCGCTCGTTCGGTATTAACAGCAAAAGTCACGGTCGGGGAACCTGTACGGATTGCCGGTGTTAATGTTGTTTTGGACGGTGGGGCTAAGACAGATGGAGATTATGCCAAACTGGTTAAAAGCAAAAGTCCGAAAAAAGGGACAATTCTTAATCATGGTGGCTATGAAAGCTTTAAAGGCTCTCTGACTGGGCTTGCTATTAGAAAAGGTTATTTTGACGCCGTAATGAAAAAGAGCCAATTGGGTGTTGCTAAAGAGCGGTATGAGGCATTTTGGGATTTTAATTTTAACAGCGGTGAGCGTTATCACTTTGGTCAGATACATTATCGTGGTTCACAAATTCGTGAAGATTATCTGAGTCACTTGGTGCCGTTTAAAGAAGGGGATTTTTATACCTCGGAACAATTGGCGGAATTGAATCGGCGGCTGGCAGAAACCGGCTGGTTTAATTCAGCACTGGTGACACCTGATTTTAAGGCTGCCAGAAAAAGTGGTAATAAGACTCTCCCTCTTGAGGCGGTATTAACACCACGTTCCAAAAACTATGTTGAACTGGGTGGGGGTTATGGAACAGATGTTGGGCCACGGGTAAAAGCTAAGTGGACAAAACCGTGGCTAAATTCTCGTGGACACAGCCTTGGCACGAGTATCAACCTTTCTGCACCTGAACAGGTGATTGATGCTACCTATAAAATGCCGCTGAAAGCGAATCCGCTGGAGCAATATTATGCGTTGCAGACCGGCTATAAACGTAAGGATGTCAACGATACCGTATCAGATACCGCAACGGTGAACCTTTCCCGTAACTGGGATCTTTCAACTGGTTGGCAATATGGGATTAATATGCGCTGGAGTCTCAGCCACTTTACGCAAGCTAATGTCACCAATACGGCTATGTTGTTGTATCCGGGAGTGAACGTTAGTCGTATCCGCCAACGTGGGGGTACGATGCCTTATTGGGGCGATAGCCAGCGTTATTCCATTGATATTTCTGATACCCTTTGGGGTTCTGATGTGGATTTCCTGGTATTACAGGCGCAAAACGTTTGGATCAGAACTTACTGGGATAACCACCGTTTTGTTGCCCGAGGTAATTTGGGTTGGATAGAAACCAATGAGTTCCAGAAAGTCCCTCCTGATTTACGTTTCTTTGCTGGTGGTGATCGTAGTGTCCGTGGTTACCAATATCAGAAAATTTCCCCTAAAGACAATGACGGAAAATTGACCGGGGCATCTATGCTGATCGTGGGTTCGCTTGAGTATCAATATAACGTAACGGGTGATTGGTGGGGTGCTGTTTTTGTCGATACAGGTGAAGCAGTCAATGATGTTAGAAGGAGCAATTTTAAAACCGGCGCAGGTGTCGGTGTGCGTTGGGCCTCTCCTGTCGGACCCATTAAGTTTGACCTTGCCAGGCCAATAGGGGATTCAGAATCCCGTAATATCCAGTTTTACATAGGGTTAGGATCTGAATTATGAGATGGATTAAGAAGGTCAGTATTGCTTTTTTGCTGATTATTACTCTGTTGGTTATTGCTGTTGCCGGATTGGTAGGAACGCAATCTGGTTTGCATACTATGATTAACAGTGCCGTCCGTTGGGTTCCGGGGCTGGATATAGCAGGTGTTAGTGGTGGCTGGCGTGATTTGACTTTGAGAGGTGTCAGGTATCAGATGCCCGGTGTTGATGTTAATGTGAATCAACTCCACCTTTCTTTACGTCTTTCTTGCCTGAAAAATAGTCAGTTATGTATTAATGCATTGACGACAGAAGGCGTAAAAGTCGCGATTAACACCAAACAATTGCCACTTGCGGGAGAGCCGTCGCCAGAATCAGCACCTCTGACTGAACTAAAGACTCCATATCCGATTTCACTTAACTTGCTATCCATTAAAAATGCTGCGGTCACCATAGATGATAGGGTGTTTGACCTTGATGAATTCAGGACTGCAGCTGAGTGGCAGCAAAAGGCATTAATTCTTAAGCCAACGAAAATCAATGGATTGCGGGTAGGATTACCAAAGACGACTCCTGAACAATTGAAAACAGCGGAAGCAGCAGAAAAAGCAAAACGGGAAATTGAACCAGAAAAGTCGTTGGGAGAAATCCTGAAAGCACTATTTTCTCAGCCGCTATTGGCAAGGTTACCGGAAGTGCCTATTCCACTGGATATTACGGTTGAAGAGATCAGTGGTAAGCAATTACGGCTGACTGGTGATACCAATATCACAATCAATGAGTTATTACTGCAAATTAGTAATCAGGGGCAGCAGATTCAGCTTAATAAATTGAATGTAAAGGCACTGGAAGGTTCTTTAGCCGTTCATGGTTCCGCGACTTTGGCGCAGCAATGGCCGGTGAAGCTGTCAATAAAAGGTGAGATAGATCAGCAAGAGATTCAAGGGCAAAAAGTTGACTTGAAGCTTAATGGAGCCTTGCTGGAGCAACTCAACTTAATTCTGAATTTGTCTGGCCCTGTCAAAGCTAAAATTGATGCCCAGGTGGAACTGGCTAAGGCAGGTTTGCCCGTGCGTATGACGCTTGAAAGCCAGCAACTGAGTTGGCCTTTGGCGGGGGAGCCTGAATATCAGCTTGATAATGTAAAAATGCGCCTGAATGGTAAAACGAGTGGTTATGATTTGTCATTGCGTTCGGGTATTAAAGGTAATGAAATTCCACCGGCATTATTGGTGTTGGATGCTAAAGGTAATGAAGAACGTTTTAAGTTGACCCGCTTACGTTTGTCTGCTTTGCAGGGAAGGACTGAACTGGTCGGTGTGGCAGATTGGAGTAAGGCGGTAAGTTGGAATGCGGTGTTGACACTCTCTGGAATCAATACTGCTAAACAGTGGCCGGAATGGCCAGCCGAAATAGATGGAAAAATAGTGACTCGTGGCAGTTTGCACGGTGGTAGCTGGCAGCTCCGAATCCCGGAAATCACACTTGATGGTAATGTAAAACAGAACTTGATAAAAGCCAGGGGTAAGATTTCGGGTAATGCGGCTGGTCAGTGGAATATTCCTCAATTTGAGCTGGCCTTAGGGCGTAATAAAATCAATCTCCAGGGACAGTTGTTCAAACAGTGGCAACTTGATGGCGATATCAGAGCACCTAGGCTGGATGGCTTATTACCAGGACTTGGTGGTGTCGTTAATGGGACGCTGAAACTGCGTGGTAATATGCAAGCGCCTCAAATTCTGGCTGATCTGAATGCTAATGGGTTGAAATGGCAGGATTTGCGCATTGATAGTGTGAATGTGAAGGGAGATGTACGTTCTGCTGCACAGATCCAAGGCGATCTTGCTATCAAAGTTGGTCAGTTGAAACAGGCTGATTTAATCGTTCGTAGTTTGACGCTGAATGCTAAGGGCAATGAGAAACAACATAATTTGCAACTGAAGGTCGATGGTGAGCCGGTTGCCGGTCAACTTGCGCTTAATGGTAGTTTTGATCGCAAGCAACAACGATGGAAAGGCAGTATTAATAATACCCGTTTTGATACTCCGGTTGGCGAATGGCGTTTAACCAAAGCTATTACTATTGATTATCTCAATCAGCAGCAGAAAGTCACTGTAGGTACTCATTGTTGGTTGAATCCACATGCGCAGCTCTGCGCACCGAAACCCATTGAAGCGGGTGCCAGCGGTAGTGCGTCTATTGTTCTTGATCGTTTTGATCTTGCTATGATTCAACCATTACTGGGGCCTGAAACACATTTGAAAGGTGTATTCAGTGGTAATGCGGATGTTAAGTGGAGTGCTGGAGGTGGATTGCCCCAGGCCAACGTTAATTTGCGTGGTGAGGCGGTGCAGGTTAAGCAAGTAATTGATGGCATCGCATTACCTGTAGATTTTCAAACCCTGACACTCAATGCAGGTTTGAAGAACGGAGCCGCAGAGCTGAATTGGCTGTTTAAAATTATGGGAAATGGTCAGTTTAACGGTGCGGTACAGGTTGCTGATCTTGAAGGGCGTCGCAAATTATCGGGCAATATTGGTATTCAGGATATTTCACTGGCGTTGATCAAACCGATTCTTGGAAAAGGTGATAAGGCAGAAGGTCATTTGAATGCTGACCTGCGCCTGGGCGGAAATGCCAAAAATCCATTACTGTTTGGTCGGTTGAACCTGAGCGCACTGCAAGCTTCGGGTCATTGGATTCCATTTGATATTACTCAAGGGCAACTTGGTGTAAATTTTGATGGAATACGTTCTGATCTTGAGGGGGTTATCAAAACGCCTAAGGGGCAGCTTTACCTGAATGGTGATGCTGACTGGCGTAATTTGGATGCGTGGCATGCAAGAATTGCCGCTAACGGTGATAAGTTGAGGGTAACTTTTCCACCAATGGTGAAAATTGATGTCAGCCCTGTTTTGGTATTTGAGGCTTCTCCTCAGTTGCTGAAATTGGATGGTAATGTTGATATTCCCTGGGCGAGTATTACAGTTAAAGAACTACCTGAATCGGCTGTTGAGGCATCATCGGATGAGATTATGTTGGGTGAGAATCTTCAGCCGTTAGACGTGAAAAAAGCGTCAATCCCGATTCAAAGTAACTTGATGATTCATATAGGAGATGATGTTCGACTCAGTGCATTTGGCCTCACAGCGAAACTTAGAGGCGCTCTGAAAGCTGTTCAGGGTGAACAGGGCCTGGGTTTGAATGGACAAGTTGATATTCTTGATGGCCGTTTCCATGCCTATGGACAAGATCTGATTGTCCGTAAAGGGATGATTGTGTTTTCAGGTCCATCGGATCAACCATTGCTTAATATTGAGGCTATCCGTAACCCAGAATCAACGGATGGTCGTGTTATTGCTGGGGTGAGAGTTACCGGTTTGGCGGATCAGCCAAAAGTGGAAATTTTCTCAGAACCTGCCAAATCACAACAGGAAGCGCTTTCTTACCTGTTGCGTGGTGAAGGGTTGGAGAGCAGTGACTCAGACAACTCCCAGATGGCGGCAATGTTGATAGGTTTGGGGGTTGCGCAGAGTAGTCAGTTGGTAGGTAAAATTGGTGAAATATTTGGTGTTTCCGATTTAGCACTGGATACTCAAGGGGTTGGTGATAAATCACAGGTAGTTGTTAGCGGAAAGATCACAAAAGATCTGCAAGTTAAGTATGGTGTTGGTATATTTGATTCACTGGCAACATTAACCTTACGCTATAGGTTAATGCCTAGATTGTATCTGGAAGCAGTGTCTGGTATTGATCAGACATTGGATTTGCTCTATCAGTTTGAGTTTTGAAAATGCGAATTATTGTTTATGGCAGCTTACGGCGCAAACAAGGCAATCATCACTGGATGACTGATGCTCAATGGTTAGGGGATCATAAGCTGGAAGGCTATGAGTTATACGACCTTGGGCATTATCCTGCGGTAATCCGTGGTGACGGGAGTATTGAATGTGAGATATATCGCATCAATTCTACTATCCTGACAGAGTTAGATGATTTGAAAGATAATTCTCGTGAGTATGTAAGGGAGTTGATTCAGACACCGTATGGCAGTGCATGGATATATCTTTATCAGTTTCCGGTAACCGGTTTACGGCGGATAAAAAGCGGTGACTGGCTGAAACGCCACGAAAAAGAGTAAAGTGGAGTTCCCTTTTTAAGGGATTGTGATATCAAAAACCCCCAGTCAGAAATGTCTTGGCGGGGGTTTTTTAATTATGCAGACAGAGAAAAATTATTTTTTAGCGGCACGTTCGAAAGAGGAGATAATTTCTGCTTTAGCTGCTTCGACATTATCCCAACCATCAACTTTAACCCACTTGCCTTTTTCCAGATCTTTGTAATGCTCAAAGAAGTGGGTAATCTGGGCACGCAGCAATTCTGGAAGGTCGTTCACATCTTTAATGTGATCATATTCTTTGGTCAATTTGCTGTGTGGAACCGCGACCAGTTTTGCATCTTCACCTGATTCATCAGTCATTTTCAGAACGCCAACTGGACGGCAACGGATCACAGCACCGGGTTGCAATGGGTATGGCGTTGGAACCAGAACATCAACCGGGTCACCATCCAGAGACAGAGTATTGTTGATGTAACCATAGTTGCATGGATAGAACATGGCGGTAGACATAAAACGGTCTACAAACAGCGCACCGGATTCTTTATCAACTTCATATTTAATGGGATCTGCGTTGGCAGGGATCTCAATAATGACATAGATGTCTTCAGGCAGTTCTTTTCCTGCCGGTACTAAGTTCAGGCTCATGAAAGTTTCCTTTATTTCAAACCAGAATAGAGTGGGGGCTATTATAGCCAGAATGATGATGAAATCTCACCATATCTAGCACCTTCTCTGTTAAAAATCTGCAAAACTAAGGAAGGCGGTGAGTTCCGCCTTCTATTCATAATTAACCGATGAAATTACTCATCCGGGAATTCAGCCATAAAACTTTCGGCTTTCTCTACCATTGATTTACTGCCAACAAAAAAAGGCACGCGCTGATGCAGTTTGGATGGGATGATATCCAGAATCCGGTTGGCACCATCACTGGCTTTACCGCCGGCTTGTTCGGCCAGGAATGCCATTGGGTTACATTCATATAGCAGGCGTAATTTTCCTGATGGATGGCTGGCGGTACTTGGATAAATGTAGATTCCGCCTTTCAGCAAGTTGCGGTGGAAATCAGCAACCAACGAGCCGATATAGCGTGTGGTGTAAGGACGCTGAGTCTCCTCATCCTGTTCCTGGCAATATTTAATGTATTTCTTCACTCCCATAGGGAATTTGATGTAATTCCCTTCGTTGATGGAGTACATATTGCCTTTGGGGGGAAACTGGACTTTTTCATGAGAAAGACAGAATACGCCGAGTGAAGGATCATAAGTAAAGGCATGTACACCACAGCCAGTGGTATAAACCAACATAGTTGAAGAACCGTAGACAACATATCCGGCAGCGACTTGGTGGTGACCTGGTTGCAGGAAATCTTTTTCAGTCACGGGCTCGCCGATTGGGGTAATACGGCGGTAGATAGAGAAAATAGTACCAACGGAAACGTTTACATCAATATTTGAAGAACCATCTAATGGGTCCATCAAAACAACATATTTTGCATTTTCAGCGCGGTCACCTTCGAAAATAACGATGTTGTCTTCTTCCTCTGAGGCGATACCGGCAACTTCACCGCGTGCTTTCAGTGCTGCTTTGAGTTTTTCATTAGCATACAGGTCCAGTTTCATCTGTACTTCGCCTTGGATATTGGACGCACCGCTGGTCCCTAAAATATCCACTAAACCGGCTTTGTTGATATCACGGTGAATGATTTTTGCTCCGAGCTTAATAGCGGAAAGCAATGCGGTGAGTTCACCTGTGGCATGAGAAAAATCTTGCTGCTTTTCGACGATGAATTCGCCTAATGTTTTCATGACGAAAGTCCTGAATGTGATTTGATAGTGGTTTTAGAGTGTCCATTGCACTCTTTCGCGGGCAGTTTAGCCAAAGACAGGGATGATTCATAGGCTATTCCATTTCTTATCTTGCTTTTGATGGTTAGAATAGTGGCTAACTTCATGCTACGGAATGGGAAATCAATGCGTATTCATATTCTTGGTATCTGCGGTACTTTTATGGGTGGACTGGCAATTTTGGCACGTTCTCTAGGCCATGAGGTAACCGGCTCAGATACCAATGTTTATCCACCAATGAGTACCTTATTAGAAAAACATGGGATTAGCCTGATTCAGGGATATGATCCGGCACAATTGGATTCTGTGCCAGATATGGTCATCATCGGTAATGTCATGAGCCGTGGAAATCCTTGTGTAGAAGCTGTGTTGGAGCGCGGGCTTCCTTATATCTCTGGCCCTCAATGGCTGCATGATTATGTCTTGCCGGAGCGTTGGGTTCTGGCGGTTGCAGGGACGCATGGCAAAACAACAACAGCGGGCATGTTGGCTTGGATTCTTGAAGCTTGTGGCTATAAACCGGGTTTCTTGATCGGTGGTGTTCCTGGGAATTTTGCAACATCAGCTCAGATCGGAGAAAGCCCGTTTTTCGTGATAGAAGCCGATGAATATGACTGTGCTTTCTTTGATAAACGATCTAAGTTTGTGCATTACCGCCCACGTACGCTGATCATGAATAATCTGGAATTTGATCATGGAGACATTTTCGGCGATCTGGCTGCTATTCAGCGACAGTTCCATCATCTTGTCAGGATCATTCCGGGTAGTGGCAAGATCTTTATGCCAGATAACGATATTAACCTGAAACATGTCTTGTCTATGGGATTCTGGAGTGAATTGGAGCTGGTGGGTGAAACCGGTCGCTGGCAGGCAAAAAAGATAAGTACGGATAGCAGTGATTATCGGGTGTTTTATGGTGGTGAAATTGTTGGAGAAGTGAATTGGTCACTGGTTGGTGAACATAATATGCGTAATGGGCTGATTGCAATTGCAGCTGCACATCATGTTGGTGTCCAGCCAGCCGATGCCTGTCGTGCTTTGAGCGATTTTATTAATGCCCGCCGTCGCCTTGAACTACGTGGTGAGGAGAATGGTATTACCGTTTATGATGATTTTGCGCATCACCCGACAGCAATTCTGGCAACACTGGAAGCTCTGCGTAGTAAGGTTGGTGGAACTGCCCGTATTATTACTGTGTTAGAACTGCGTTCAAATACCATGAAAATGGGTGTCAGCAAGAATGAGATCGCGCCAGCGCTGGGGCGTGCTGATGAAGTGTTCTTATTTCAACCAGCTAATATTAAATGGCATGTATCAGAAATTGCAGATCGCTGTGTTCAGCCAGCGTATTGGAGCGCTGACATTGATTCGCTGGTGCATATGATTGTTGATAAGGCACAGAAAGGCGATCATATTTTGGTTATGAGTAATGGCGGGTTTAGCGGTATTCATGAGAAACTACTCTTTGAACTGAATAAAAAAACTTATCAGTCCTGAGGATGACGGCAGGAAAAATGAATTGCGCCATGCTGGCGCGATTCATTTAAAGTTCTTGTTCGAACAATTCAAGAATTTTTTCACGTAGTTGTTCTGCTGTGAAGCCTCTGGCAAGTGTGATGAAGATGGTGTCGTCACCCGCGATACTGCCAAGTATGCCTTCTGCTTTACCAAGGGAATCCAACAGGCGAGCAATAAGTTGGGCAGCACCAGGGCTTGTACGAATTACAACAATTGAATGGTTGTGATCAACATCCAGTACCAGGTTTTTTAGTGGACTAGTGGCAGTAGGGACGCCAAGCTCAGCAGGAAGGCAGTAGACCATTTCCATTTTGGCATTACGGGTGCGAACAGCACCAAATTTAGTCAGCATTCTGGAGACTTTGGATTGATTAATATTCTCAAAACCTTCTTCCAGCAAGGCGGTGACGATTTCTCCTTGAGAGCTAAATTTTTCTTCTTTCAATAACGCTTTGAAAGCTTTTACTAACTCTTCCTGTTTAGAGGGAGTACGCATATTTCACCATATTCAATCAGCTATGAAGATTATATTATGCATATAAATGAATTTTTATGCAATAAAAATGATTTTATCACTATTTTAAAAGCATGAATTAGTCTTATGCTATATAGAAATTCACAAAATATGAATATGAGAATTTGCTTTTTTGGGCGGGTTATCATGTAAGTATATTGTTAATCAAATGATGTTGTTTGGTGTTGTTGTTGGGTGTAAGGTATTTGCGGGTTATTTCATAAAATCATAAGGTAATTATCAAAATAGTGTCCATTATCTCATTAACAGATAAGCATTTTGCCTAGAATACGGCGACTTTTACGTCCGACGATTAGAGCGTAAGTCCGCAATTTGGCTGTTAACAGGTTGTTTTCAAGAAAGTAGTAATCTATGGTTTGTAACCAGATGAATTCACAGCATTTTAAAGTATAAACGATTTAAGGAGTATCAGGATGAAAGTTGCAGTTCTCGGTGCAGCCGGTGGTATTGGTCAGGCTCTTGCTCTTCTACTAAAAACCCAGCTTCCTTCAGGTTCAAAACTCTCTTTATATGATATCGCGCCAGTGACACCTGGGGTGGCTGTTGATTTGAGCCACATCCCAACGGATGTGAGAATTAAGGGCTTTGCTGGTGAAGATGCAACGCCAGCGTTGGAAGGCGCGGACGTTGTATTGATTTCTGCTGGTGTTGCCCGTAAACCAGGTATGGATCGTTCAGATCTGTTTAATGTTAATGCTGGTATCGTTCGTAACCTGGTAGAACAAGTGGCTAAAACGTGTCCGAAGGTACTGATTGGGATTATTACTAACCCAGTCAACACAACTGTAGCTATTGCGGCTGAAGTGCTGAAAAAAGCGGGTGTATATGATAAAAACCGCCTGTTTGGTGTAACAACCCTGGATATTATCCGCTCCAATACTTTTGTTGCTGAATTGAAAGGTAAAAAACCACAGGAAATCGAAGTGCCAGTTATCGGTGGTCACTCTGGTGTGACGATCCTGCCTCTGTTGTCCCAAATCCCTGGTGTGAGCTTTACTGATGAAGAATTGGCAGCTTTAACTCAACGTATTCAGAATGCAGGTACTGAAGTTGTTGAAGCTAAAGCTGGTGGTGGATCAGCAACTCTGTCTATGGGGCAAGCCGCGGCTCGTCTGGGTCTTTCTTTGGTCCGTGGCTTACAAGGCGAAAGCAATGTTGTGGAATGTGCCTATGTTGAAGGTGATGGCAAATATGCGCGTTTCTTCGCTCAGCCGGTTCGTTTGGGTAAAAATGGTGTAGAAGAGCGTTTGGACATCGGCAAGTTGAGTGATTTTGAACAGAAATCACTGGAAGGCATGTTGGACGTATTGAGAAAAGATATAGAATTAGGTGAAAAATTCATTAATAACTAATTGGTATATTTTATAGATATAAAATATATACTTATGAAACAATAAAAACCGCTGGTATAACGAATTACCGGCGGTTTTTATTTAACGAAAATAATTCGTTAGCTAATTATTTGTTTGTTCGCGTACTTTCCTTTCTAATAATTCTCCAGTATTTGGATCAAAATAACGACTCGGCCAAATCTCTGAAGGATGTATTTCCAGATAATTCGCAATTATCCATTCCCCCTTTGGCCATGGGCGAGACAGTGCATTAGCGAGTGTAGATGAGCTCAGTCCCGCTTTGCGTGATACCTCAGCTAAGGTTGTTCCCCGCTTGCGTAAAGCTGCAATTATGTCGGCTGGATGCCAATCAGATTTCCTTGAAATCATTTTTAATCCTTTTTTTATTAAATTTGATGCTATGTTAGTGGTATAAATAACAGGTCTGCATGAGAGCAATAACGAACTGAAACCTGTTATTGAGAAATAAAATAGCATTATTTTCCTAAAAATATTTCCAAATTTTTTCTTAAAAACTTCTTTTTTGAACTTGGTTACAAAAATAGAGAAACGTGATGAAAAAAGAGTGGTTTTCGGCCAAGGAATTGGTTGGCGTGGGTGAGTTACCTGGATCACCACAAGGAGTTAATGCCAGAGCAAAACGCGAGGAGTGGTTATGTCAGAAAAAGCAAGGGGTACAAGGCAAAGCAGTCGAATATCACTATTCCTGTTTTCCAGAGACGACCATTGCAGCGCTGGAGCTTCATGAATCATCTTCTGAGTATCAGGTGCAGAGGCAAGATCCTTTATCGATTTGGGTTGGAGCTTTCCACCAGTTGTCAGAATCTGAGAAACAGGCTGTGACAGCCATGATTTTACGAGACGGTATCAGAAGTTTTTTGGAAAAAATTTCTGTTATTTAGCTCATTTTTGGAAATTAAAAATGCCAATTAACTTGGCTTCTTCTTCATTATCCCGGTGCAAAGTGAGAAGAAAAGTATGAAAAAAGAATGGTACTCAGCTAAAGAGCTGGTTGGTATTGCCGGACTTCCTTCTTCGCCACAGGGAATAAATCTGATGGCAAGGCGGGAAGGATGGGAGTATAGACGTAAACTGGGTGTTCAGGGTAAGGCTCTTGAATACAATATAAATAGTTTGCCTGAAGATGTACTTAATATGTTATCCGTAGGGGAAAACACCGTTGATTATGCAAACAAACGGCAGGACCCATTCTTAATCTGGGTTGAAGCTTACTATCAACTGACTAAAGTTGAGCGGGAAAAAATGGTGAAATTCATTCTTCGGGAAGGGTTGGCAAAACTTATTAGCTATATTGATGTTGAAGACGTAGAAAAAAACCTGGAGGCGGATTAACCCCAGGTTTTGCTGCTATCAATTAAGAGAGGCGTTGTACGGCGATATGTGCTAACCCCACAAGTGCTTGCTTGTATGGGGAGCTTCCTAGCACCTGTAAAGCAGCAATGGCTTTATCTGCTTCTTCTTCTGCTCGCTTACGGGTATATTCCAGCGAACCGCACTGTTTCATTGTTGTCAGTACGGTTTCGAGTAAATGGCGACCATTACCTTTTTCAATTGCTTCACGGATAAGTGATGATTGTTCTGGGTTACCATGATTCATAGCGTGTAGCAATGGTAATGTTGGTTTACCTTCATTGAGGTCATCACCAGTATTTTTGCCTAGTGTGTTGCTATCGGCATCATAGTCTAGCAAATCATCAATTAGCTGGAATGCAGTACCTAAATAACGTCCGTAATCTTGTAAAGCAGCTTCCTGCTCTGGTGTCGCGTTGGAAAGGATCGCAGAGGAGTGGGCGGCAACTTCAAACAGCCGTGCTGTTTTACTGTAAATCACGCGCATATAATCGTCTTCAGAGATATCTGGGTCATTGCAGTTCATTAACTGTAAAACTTCGCCTTCAGCGATAACATTGGTTGCTTCTGACATCAGCTTAAGAACCCGCATAGAGTTAAGCGTCGTCATCATCTGAAAAGAGCGGGTGTATATAAAATCGCCAACCAGTACACTGGCCGCGTTACCAAAAGTGGCATTGGCGGTGGCTTTGCCACGTCGCATATCCGATTCATCCACAACATCATCATGTAACAAGGTCGCTGTGTGGATAAATTCGATTAAAGCAGCAACAGTAATATGCTTATCACCCTGACAACCTAATGCTCTGCCAGCGAGAATGGCAATGATTGGGCGGATGCGTTTTCCTCCGCCACTGATTATGTAGTAGCCCAGTTGATTTATAAGAGTAACGTCAGAATTCAACTGGCTAAGAATGGCTTCATTTACCGCTGCCATATCATCAGCGGTTAGCTTGATAATAGATTCTAAATTCATGTTTTTTCGGCTATGGGTTCTAATGCAGAGCAGTGTTCATATTAACATTATAATAGTTATCGCTGTGGCTTGATTGTACTCGAAAAACAGTTCAAATAAATGACAATTCAGAAACTATGTTTTTTTATCATCTGCTCTAATTCTGCTCTTGTCTTCTTAGGCTTTTTTGCGTAGAATTCGCGCCCTATTATGAATATTTATAGCGCGCTCTGGAATGATATTTAGGGGGCGTGCGGAAAGCGGAGTTTATATGTACGCGGTTTTCCAAAGTGGTGGTAAACAACACCGAGTCAGCGAAGGTCAAACAATTCGCCTGGAAAAGCTGGACATCGCAACAGGTGAAACTGTTGAGTTTGACCAGGTTCTGATGGTCGCTAATGGTGATGACATCAAAATCGGCGCTCCTGTAGTTGAAGGCGTTAAAGTCAAAGCTGAAGTGGTTGCTCATGGTCGCGGCGAGAAAATTAAAATTGTTAAGTTTCGTCGTCGTAAGCACAGCCGTAAGCAGCAAGGCCACCGTCAGTGGTTCACTGATGTTAAAATCACTGGCATCGCTTAAGATTTAGGAGAGCAGATTAAATGGCACACAAAAAGGCTGGCGGCTCAACTCGTAATGGCCGCGATTCTGAAAGCAAACGTCTGGGTGTAAAACGTTTTGGTGGCGAGTCTGTATTAGCAGGCAGCATCATTGTTCGTCAACGTGGTACTAAATTCCACGCGGGCAGCAACGTTGGTTGTGGTCGTGACCACACCCTGTTCGCATTAGCTGACGGGAAAGTTAAGTTCGAAGTTAAAGGCCCGAAAAACCGCAAATTTATCAGCATCGAAGCTGAATAAGTTTTTCGAGTTACAAACCGAATCAGAAGCCCCGCAATGTGTTGCGGGGCTTTTTATTATTCTGAATACGCCATCTCTGGGTAAAACAGCCGTCCAGCACGATAATGGCTATCATACGGAGAAAAAATATGAAATTTGTAGATGAAGCCAGAATACTGGTTGTTGCGGGGGATGGTGGCAATGGTTGTGTCAGCTTCCGTCGTGAAAAATATATTCCGAAAGGTGGGCCAGACGGTGGTGATGGTGGAGATGGTGGAGATGTTTATCTGCTGGCAGATGAAAATCTCAACACACTGATTGACTATCGTTTTGAAAAGTCTTTCCGGGCGGAACGTGGGCAAAATGGTCAAAGCCGTGATTGTACCGGTAAGCGTGGTCAGGATACTACGATTAAAGTGCCTGTTGGTACGCGTGTCCGTGATATGGCAACCGGTGAGATTCTGGGCGATATGACTCGTCATGAACAGCGTCTGATGGTAGCGAAAGGTGGATTTCATGGACTGGGTAATACCCGCTTTAAATCTTCTGTTAACCGGGCTCCTCGCCAAAAAACAATGGGGACTTCAGGTGAAACCCGCGAATTGATGCTGGAACTGATGTTGTTGGCAGATGTTGGTATGCTGGGGATGCCAAATGCAGGGAAATCTACATTTATCCGTGCTGTTTCTGCCGCTAAACCAAAAGTTGCAGATTATCCATTCACAACTCTGGTACCCAGCTTGGGTGTTGTAAGGATGGATAACGAGCAGAGTTTCGTGGTTGCTGATATTCCAGGGCTTATTGAAGGTGCTTCCGACGGTGCTGGCTTGGGTATTCGTTTCCTGAAACATTTGGAACGTTGTCGGGTGTTGTTGCACTTAATTGATATCTGTCCTGTTGATGAATCAGATCCTGTTGAAAATGCCCGGATTATTGTCAATGAGTTACAGCAATACAGCGAAAAATTGGCAGAAAAACCACGTTGGTTGGTATTCAATAAAGTTGATCTGTTAGAGCCAGAAGAAGCTAAACAGCGTGCACAAGTTATTGCTGATGAATTGGGTTGGGAAGGCGATTTTTACATGATCTCAGCGATAAATCGTCTGGGTGTTAAAGAGCTTTGTTGGGATATTATGGAGTTTATGAAAACCAAACCTCGTAATATGAGTACAACAGAAGATGAAGCTCAACCTGAGAAAGTTGAATTCATGTGGGATGATTACCATAAAGAGCAACTAGAACAGGTTTCGGCAGCAGACGATGACTGGGATGACGATTGGGATGAAGATGACGACGAAGGTATTGAAGTGATTTATAAACGCTGATTCTTCAGTCTCTCTCATTGCAGTTAAGGGCGCCACCTATTTGTGGCGCCGATTTTATTAGTTTTGTTGATATAAATCTTTATATAGCCGACTTTCGAATCGCACTAGAGGAACTCGCCGGCTGCGGTGCTCTTTTGGTGGCACGGCATAAGCAGAAATAAACTGCACGAAGGCAACTCGCTGACCGCTAGCAGTGGTTATAAAGCCAGCCAGATTATACACTCCTTGCAGGGCACCGGTTTTAGCCGAAACTTTCCCGTTTACTCCTGCTTCATCCAATCCTCCCCGGTATCTTAGAGTACCGTCATGACCGGCTAATGGCAGCATGGAAATGAAATCTAATTCTTGATCATGTTGAGCAATGAATTGTAATACTTCCATCATGGTTGCTGGGGTAATCAGATTATGGCGGGATAATCCTGAGCCATCTACCATCACGGTATTTCCCAGATCGATACCTGCTTTTTGTTTTAATACTTGCCGTACCGCATCAGAGCCTGAACGCCAGGTTCCTGGTATATTAAAGTGTTGTCGGCCTATTGTTCTGAATACAGTATCCGCGATCATATTGTCAGATTTCTTTAGCATTATTTTCAGCAGATCATGTAATGGTGCGGATTGATTATGAGCCAGAATTTTACCCGGTTCAGTTGGTAAGCTTTGGCGTTTTAGGTTGCCTGTGATTTCAATTCCAGCAATTTGCAGTTCGTTTTTGAGAACTGCCCCCGCGTAGCTGGTTCCGTTCTGAATAGCGAAAGCCAATGGTAATGGTTCGCTGCGCTGAGTAAGGCATCCGGTAAGTGTAAAACGATTGAGTTCTCCTGGAACGACATCTAATTCACAGTACTGGCTTTCAGGAGCGCCTTTTGCCAATGTTTTAACTTCACTGAACATATTCACTGGATAAAAGGATGCGACACGGATGAATGCAGTATCACCGGGACGTTCTGCGCTATACAGTGAAACGGAAAAACAGTTTCGATCTACGATTGCAGCAGCAGGTGGCGCACTAAAACATTGGGTCATGTCATTCCATACCCAGCCGGGAGCCTTATCGTGGCTGGCAAAAGCGGAAACATCTATTAAGAGATCACCGTCAATTTTTTTCACGCCGGCTTGGCTCAAAACTGTAACCATATTGCGAAGTTGTTGACGGGTCAGTGTTGGATCTCCGACAAAACGAGCGATCAAATTCCCTTTTAAAATACCGTTTGAAATTTTGCCATGACTTTCCAATGTGGTGATAAAGCGATAGTCTTTTCCCAGTTGTAACAATGCTGCAAGCGCGGTGACAACTTTCAGCGTACTTGCTGGCAAAGCCATTTGCTGCCCGTGATAATCAATTACCGGGGTACTGGCACCAACTTTCTGAGCGATTAACGCAAGATTGGTGCCATCAGGCAGATATTGCGTATATTCCTCAACAGGTGTGGCGTTTGCATTGGGGGTAGCCAAGTACAGACAGGTAACGCAGACTAACTTGCTGGCAATTTTAAAGAAGGACATAAATTTCGCATATGGATGTGGACATGCCACAATACTAAAGCGCAACGAGGGGGAAAGTAAACGATGACCCATCATCAAGTCTACGTTAGAATGATATATTAATATGTAGAATATGACTGTGAACTCTGGGTAGCGCGGTGGTTCACATTATTGTTTATTGTCTGGAAGCCCGCCCGACAAGGCGTGCTCATTGTGCTGTTATCTGAAAACATCAGGATGATGCTTGTTTTTTGCTCAGGAAAGATTTAGAGGATTAATAAATGAAACAGATTCCAATGACGGTACGTGGCGCGGATAAGTTGCGCGAAGAGTTAGATTATCTAAAGAACGTACGCCGTCCAAAAATTATTTCAGACATTGCTGAAGCGCGTGAACATGGTGATCTGAAAGAAAACGCTGAATATCATGCGGCTCGTGAACAGCAAGGTTTCTGCGAAGGCCGTATTCAGGAAATCGAAGCTAAACTTTCTAATGCACAAGTGATTGATGTCACAAAAATGCCCAAGACTGGGCGCGTTATTTTTGGCGCTACAGTTACAGCTTTGAATATAAATACGGATGAAGAGCAGACTTACCGGATTGTGGGTGATGATGAAGCTGATATTAAAGAAAATTTAATCTCAGTGAATTCACCGATTGCCCGTGGTTTGATTGGTAAAAAAGCTGATGACGTTGTTATTATCAAAACGCCAGGCGGTGAAGTTGAATATGAAATCCTGAAAGTTGAATATATTTAAACCTCAGAATCAGCCTGTTGCTATTGATTCCTATTAGGTAAAGTTACATAAAAATCGTAGAGAAGGTAAAAAAGGCCGGATATGGCCTTTTTTACCATAATCATACGCATGGCATTTTTATATAAATGTGGTTTGATTATTTAGGTAAAATAATTTTGCGTTCTGCCGATTGGCGGTAAAGAACCAGTATTTTTCCGATAATTTGCACATTATATGCACCAGTTTCGCGGACAATTGCATTGGCGATCAAATTTTTGATTTCACGATCTTCGCCTGCGATTTTGACTTTGATAAGCTCATGGTGTGCCAGCGTTTGTTCAATTTCAGCCAACACGCCCTCAGTCAAACCATTGTTACCAATCATGACGACAGGTTTTAATGGATGAGCGAGACTTTTCAGGTGTTGCACTTGTTTTTTGTTAAGAGTCATTGTTTTTTTGCTTAGTTAGGATTGAAAACGGGACATTCTACCGCCATCTCATATCTATCACCATAAATAGTGTGTTGTGGTTTTGGTGTGTTGAGCATAGATATCTGGCTTTTATTAGTATAGTTGGAAAGGACAATGGCCAATAAAAAACGTTCGGCAAGCTCCAGCCGCTGGTTACAAGAACACTTTAGTGATAAATATGTTCTTCAGGCACAGAAAAAAGGGCTTCGCTCTCGCGCTTGGTTTAAACTTGATGAAATTCAACAAAGTGACAAAATTTTTAAGCCCGGCATGACCGTTGTTGATTTAGGTGCCGCCCCTGGTGGATGGTCTCAGTACGCAGTAAGTCAAATTAATGAGCATGGGCGGGTGATTGCCTGTGATCTTTTACCGATGGATCCAATTGTCGGAGTCGATTTCCTTCAGGGCGATTTTCGTGATGAACTTGTATTGAAAGCATTGCTTGAGCGAGTTGGTGATAACAAAGTCCAGGTTGTCATGTCGGATATGGCACCCAATATGAGCGGAACACCTGCGGTCGATATTCCTCGATCCATGTATCTGGTTGAATTGGCGTTAGATATGTGTCGTGATGTGCTGGCCCCTAGGGGGAGTTTCATTGTCAAAGTGTTTCAGGGAGAGGGCTTTGATGAATACCTGAGGGAAATTCGCTCCCTGTTTACGAACGTGAAAATTCGTAAGCCAGACGCTTCGCGGGCACGATCGCGTGAAGTATACATTGTAGCGACAGGGCGGAAACTATAGTACCCTGAATGCTATTTGTTAACACAGTTGTAATATGAGGTTAATCCCTTGAGTGACATGGCGAAAAACCTGATTCTCTGGTTAGTTATCGCAGTTGTGCTGATGTCGTTATTCCAGAGTTTTGGTCCCAGCGATTCCAATAGTCGTAGGGTGGATTACTCTACCTTCATCAATGAGTTAGCCCAGGATCAGGTGCGCGAAGTTCGTATCACAGGTCGTGAAATTAATGTTAGTAAGAAAGATAACAGCAGATACACCACTTACCTACCAATACAGGATGAAAAACTACTTGATACGTTACTGAATAAGAACGTGAAAGTGGTTGGTGAACCGCCGGAAGAACCAAGTCTGCTAACTTCTATTTTCATTTCCTGGTTCCCGATGTTACTGCTTATCGGGGTCTGGATTTTCTTTATGCGTCAGATGCAGGGTGGTGGCGGTAAAGGGGCAATGTCTTTTGGTAAAAGCAAAGCCCGTATGCTGACAGAAGATCAGATTAAAACCACTTTTGCTGATGTTGCTGGTTGTGACGAAGCCAAAGAAGAAGTCGGTGAACTGGTGGAATATCTGCGTGAGCCAGGCCGCTTCCAGAAATTGGGTGGAAAAATCCCAAAAGGTATTCTGATGGTCGGGCCTCCAGGTACTGGTAAGACTTTGCTGGCAAAAGCAATTGCCGGTGAGGCAAAAGTGCCATTCTTTACTATTTCTGGCTCTGACTTTGTTGAAATGTTTGTCGGTGTTGGTGCATCTCGTGTTCGTGATATGTTCGAACAGGCGAAGAAAGCAGCACCTTGTATCATTTTTATTGATGAGATTGATGCAGTAGGCCGTCAGCGTGGTGCCGGTTTGGGTGGTGGTCACGATGAACGTGAGCAGACTTTGAACCAGATGCTGGTTGAGATGGATGGTTTTGAAGGTAACGAAGGTATTATCGTTATTGCCGCAACTAACCGCCCTGACGTACTTGATCCGGCGTTACTGCGCCCTGGGCGTTTTGACCGCCA
Source organism: Photorhabdus sp. RM323S (assembly GCF_042879375.1). Classification (NCBI taxonomy): domain Bacteria; kingdom Pseudomonadati; phylum Pseudomonadota; class Gammaproteobacteria; order Enterobacterales; family Morganellaceae; genus Photorhabdus; species Photorhabdus sp. RM323S. Next base: position 31,865 of record NZ_JBHFKZ010000010.1, on the reverse strand, counting down.
GGTTGTTGTCGGTCTGCCAGATGTACGCGGTCGTGAGCAGATTCTGAAAGTTCATATGCGCCGGGTTCCTCTGGATACTGATGTTGATGCTTCTGTCATTGCGCGTGGTACTCCGGGATTCTCTGGTGCTGATTTAGCGAATTTGGTGAATGAAGCGGCTTTGTTTGCTGCCCGTGGCAACAGACGTGTAGTTTCTATGGTTGAATTCGAAAAAGCGAAAGACAAAATCATGATGGGGGCGGAGCGCCGTTCCATGGTGATGACGGAAGAGCAAAAAGAAGCAACTGCTTATCATGAAGCAGGCCATGCCATTATTGGTCGTTTGGTTCCTGAGCATGATCCCGTTCATAAAGTTACCATTATTCCGCGTGGGCGAGCTTTGGGTGTGACTTTCTTCTTGCCAGAAGGGGATCAGATCAGCGCTAGCCGTCAGAAGTTGGAAAGCCAGATTTCAACCTTATACGGAGGCCGTCTGGCAGAAGAAATTATTTATGGTCCAGATAGTGTTTCTACTGGTGCATCTAACGATATCAAAGTTGCAACATCAATAGCCCGTAACATGGTCACTCAGTGGGGATTCTCGGAAAAACTCGGCCCATTGCTCTATGCTGAGGAAGAAGGGGAAGTGTTTCTCGGGCGTTCAGTTGCGAAAGCTAAACAAATGTCTGATGAAACGGCTCGTCTGATCGATCAGGAAGTTAAAGCGATTGTTGATCATAACTATCAACGTGCCCGTCAAATTTTGATGGAACACCTTGATATCCTGCATTCGATGAAAGATGCATTGATGAAGTACGAAACTATTGATGCACCTCAGATCGATGACTTAATGAATCGTACCAATGTGCGCCCGCCAGCAGGATGGGAAAATGGTAATGGTAGTAACAATAACGGCCGACCAGCAAGTAATACGCCATCTCCACAGGCTGCAAAACCAGCTGATGATATCAATACGTCGGTACCAGATGGTGAGCAATCAGGAAATAAAGATCAGTAATTGTTCATTAGTCCGATAGATATACGCATTAAACCCCAGGCAAGCCCTGGGGTTTTGATATTAAAGGTAGACCAACATGAAACTCATAGCTAGAGATAATGTTCTCGATCTTTCCCGCCCGCAAGTGATGGGTATTTTGAATGTTACTCCAGATTCATTTTCTGATGGCGGTGCTCATAATACTTTGGATATGGCCTTACGACATGCTGAAAAGATGGTTCTCGCAGGCGCTGCAATCATTGATGTTGGCGGAGAATCTACCCGTCCGGGGGCTGATGAGGTCAGTGAACAGGAAGAAGTAGATCGGGTTGTTCCGGTTATTGAAGCTTTAGCTCAACGATTTAATATTTGGATTTCTGTTGATACCTCAAAAGCATTGGTTATGAGTGAATCAGCAAAAGCTGGTGCTCATTTGATTAACGATATTCGTTCATTGCAAGAGTCTGGTGCTTTGGAAAGTGCTGCTCAATCTGGCTTACCTGTTTGTTTGATGCATATGAAAGGTCAGCCGAGGACTATGCAGGATACGCCACATTATGAAAATTTGTTGGGCGAAGTGAAACAATTTTTTACTGAGCAAATTGAACGTTGTATGGCGGCAGGGATAGCGAAAGATAAACTTATTCTTGATCCGGGCTTCGGTTTTGGCAAGGACTTGACACATAATTATCAGTTACTGGCGCATTTAAACGAACTTCATCAATTTGGTTTGCCTGTGTTGGCAGGAATGTCACGTAAATCCATGATAGGTCATCTGCTTGATGTCCCACCACAAGAAAGGGTTGCCGGTAGTGTGGCCTGCGCTGTTATTGCTGCTATGCAAGGAGCACAAATTATCCGGGTACATGACGTTAAAGAGACCGTGCAGGCAATGCGAATTGTTGAAGAAACACTTTCAGTAAAGGAAGAAAAGAAATTATGAGTAACCGCAAATACTTTGGTACTGATGGCATCCGTGGCAAAGTGGGCGATAGCCCAATCACGCCGGATTTTGTGTTAAAGCTCGGTTGGGCTGCGGGTAAGGTACTGGCCCGTCATGGTTCTCGTAAGATCATTATCGGTAAGGATACCCGCATTTCCGGCTATATGCTGGAATCTTCTTTAGAAGCAGGTTTGGCAGCGGCTGGTTTGTCTGCTTCATTTACTGGTCCTATGCCAACACCAGCTGTTGCTTATCTGACCCGTACTTTCCGTGCTGAAGCTGGAATTGTTATTTCTGCTTCTCATAATCCTTATTATGATAATGGTATTAAATTCTTCTCTATTGACGGTAAGAAACTGCCGGATGATGTGGAAGAAGCGATTGAAGCTGAAATGGAAAAACCACTGACTTGCGTGGAATCCGCAGAGTTAGGACGTGCAAACCGTATTGTTGATGCGGCTGGTCGTTATATTGAGTTCTGTAAAGGTACATTTCCAAGCGAACAAAGTCTCAATGGGTTAAAAATTGTTCTTGATTGTGCTAACGGTGCGACTTATCACATTGCTCCAAATGTACTCAGAGAGCTAGGGGCTAATGTTGTGACGATTGGCTGTGAGCCGAACGGGATTAATATCAACGAAAAATGTGGTGCTACCGATGTTCGGTTGTTGCAGCAACGTGTTGTAGAAGAGAAGGCAGATGTTGGCCTGGCATTCGATGGTGATGGTGACCGCGTGATTATGGTTGACCACTTGGGGCAGAAGGTTGATGGTGATCAGATCCTTTATATTATTGCCCGCGAAGCCCTGAGACAGGGGCAACTGCGTGGTGGTGTTGTGGGTACGCTGATGAGTAATATGGGATTGGAGTTGGCATTGAAGCAGCTTGGTATCCCATTCTTGCGTGCTAAGGTGGGTGACCGTTATGTGCTGGAAAAATTGCAGGAAGAAGGCTGGCGTTTAGGTGCTGAAAATTCCGGTCATGTTATCCTGCTTGATAAAACAACCACAGGTGATGGTATTGTTGCTGGCCTTCAAATTCTGAGTGCAATGGTGCGTAACCATATGAGCCTGCATGATTTATGCAGTGGTATGAAACTTTTACCGCAGGTGCTGGTAAATGTTCGTTTTTCTGGTTCACACGATCCGCTTCAATCAGAAAATGTAATCAGTGTCGCCAAATCTGTTGAGGCTGAATTAAATGGCCGTGGACGGGTACTGTTACGTAAGTCAGGTACTGAGCCATTGATTCGTGTCATGGTGGAAGGCGAAGATGATGTTCAGGTAACGGCTTTGGCGCATCGCATTGCTGATGCAGTGAAACATGCTGGTTAATTTGTTGTTTTTTTCCCCAAGTGATTCTGATTATTGAAATTAACCTTGCGTATCAGATGTTGTTTGGTTAGTATTCACACCCACTCAACAGGGGATTAATCTGTTTGGGTGGGTGATGCGGTAATAAGGTAACCACGTAAATCGTGGTAAACCCCACGAGGATACAGGTACAACATATGTATGAAGCTCTTTTAGTTGTTTTCTTGCTGGTTGCTATCGGGCTAATTGCCTTGGTCATGCTACAGCAGGGTAAAGGTGCTGATATGGGTGCTTCCTTTGGTGCGGGTGCGTCTGCAACACTGTTTGGTTCATCGGGTTCTGGTAACTTTATGACCCGCATGACTGCGCTTTTTGCCACTCTGTTTTTTATTCTTAGTTTGGTGCTTGGGAACATGACCAGTAACCAAACGGGTATAGGCAGTAAGTGGGAGAATATTGGTGAACCGGCTAAAGTCGAGAAGTCCACAGAAATCCCGGCAACGCCAGCAGCACCAAATAGTGACATTCCGCAATAATCGTCACGAAAAAGAATTAAGATAAGGTTATTGGTTAAGTAGATAGCCTTATATCAGTGCCGAGGTGGTGAAATTGGTAGACACGCTACCTTGAGGTGGTAGTGCCCACACTAGGGCTTACGGGTTCAAGTCCCGTCCTCGGTACCATTAAATTTAGATAGCTTGCGTTTTGGCAGTTATCAGCGTAATATTTGCCACGTTTTCGAACGCGGGATGGAGCAGCATGGTAGCTCGTCGGGCTCATAACCCGAAGGTCGTCGGTTCAAATCCGGCTCCCGCAACCACTTCTTAATAAGATGTACCTTTTTCGAATGAAATAATTCAGCAATATTTAACGTATTGATCCTGATTTGAAAGGTGCGCGAAGTGAGTGGTTTAAGTCACTGGCAGCAAATAGGGTCCAGTTGCATAAAGCCCCGAATTTCGGGGTTTTTTGTTATTTGACAACAGAACTACTGGGCTAATGAGCCCTTTTTTTATGTCTTGGGGGTGGGTTTGTCCACATTAGAACAAAAATTAACAGCGATGATTTCAGCACCAGTTGAAGCTTTAGGCTTTGAATTAGTCGGCTTGGAGTTTATTCGTGCGCGTGTTTCTACACTGCGGATCTATATTGATAGTGAGAATGGTATCACTGTTGATGATTGTGCTGATGTTAGCCACCAGGTCAGTGCGGTATTGGATGTCGAAGATCCTATCTCGGTGCTTTATAACCTGGAAATTTCTTCACCTGGTCTAGAACGTCCATTGTTCAATGCTGAACATTACCAGCGTTTTATTGGTGAAGAAATCAGTCTGGTTTTACGTATTGCAATGCAAAACCGTCGGAAATGGCTGGGCATTATCAAAACTGTCGACGGCGAAATGATCACGGTTACGGTGGATGGAAAAGATGAAGTGTTCGCACTGAGCAACATCCAGAAAGCGAACCTGGTACCCCACTTTTAAAGTTCGGATGAGGCAACTAGGATGAATAAAGAAATTCTGGCTGTTGTGGAAGCGGTTTCTAATGAAAAATCCCTTCCACGCGAAAAAATCTTCGAGGCGCTGGAAACAGCACTGGCCACAGCCACCAAGAAAAAATATGAACAAGATATTGATGTTCGTGTCAGTATAGATCGTAAATCTGGCGATTTTGACACCTTCCGCCGTTGGTTAGTTGTTGAAGAAGTGACTCAGCCGACTCGTGAAATTACGTTGGAAGCGGCTAGATTCGAAGAGCCTGAAATTGATTTGGGTGGTTATACCGAAGATCAAATTGAATCAGTCACATTTGACCGGATTACAACGCAGACTGCTAAACAGGTTATCGTACAGAAAGTACGTGAAGCTGAACGCGCCATGGTTGTTGACCAGTTTCGCGAACAACAAGGTGAGATCATCACCAGTGTCGTTAAGAAAGTAAATCGTGAAAATATCACTCTTGATCTGGGCAATAATGCTGAAGCCGTTATCCTTCGCGAAGACATGTTACCTAGGGAAAATTTCCGTCCAGGTGACCGCGTGCGTGGTGTACTGTATGATGTTCGCCCTGAAGCACGAGGAGCGCAACTGTTTGTCAGCCGTTCCCGTCCGGAAATGCTGGTTGAACTGTTCCGTATTGAGGTTCCGGAAATTGGTGAGGAGCTTATCGAGATTAAAGCTGCTGCCCGTGATCCGGGTTCCCGCGCTAAAATCGCAGTAAAAACTAATGATAAGCGTATCGATCCGGTTGGTGCTTGTGTTGGTATGCGTGGTGCGCGAGTACAGGCTGTTTCCAGTGAACTGGGCGGCGAACGAATTGATATCGTATTGTGGGATGATAACCCAGCTCAATTCGTGATTAATGCTATGGCTCCGGCTGATGTTGCATCCATTGTTGTTGACGAAGACAAATGCACGATGGATGTTGCCGTTGAAAGCAACAACTTGGCTCAGGCTATTGGCCGTAATGGTCAAAATGTGCGTCTGGCTGCGCAGTTGCTGAAAAAACACCGTGGTGATGACAAATGGGAATTAAATGTCATGACTGCTGAGGAGCTGCAAGCAAAACATCAGGCAGAAGCTCACGCTTCTATTAATACATTCACTAAGCATCTCGATATTGATGAAGAGTTCGCTACTGTTCTGGTCGAAGAGGGTTTTTCAACTCTGGAAGAACTGGCTTATGTGCCAATTAAAGAGCTTCTGGAAATTGATGGCCTTGATGAGGAAACTATCGAAGTCCTGCGTGAACGTGCAAAAGCTGCTTTAACTACTTTGGAACTGGCTCAGAAAGAGAGTCTTAGTGATAAGCAACCAACTGAAGAGTTGTTAAATCTGACTGGTATGAACCGCACTCTGGCATTTGACCTGGCTGCCCGTGGCATCTGTACGCTGGAAGATCTTGCCGAGCAGGGTATCGACGACCTATCGGATATTGAAGGTTTGAGTAATGAGCAAGCAGGAGAGTTCATCATGGCTGCTCGCAATATCTGTTGGTTTGGTGATGATGCGTAATAAACTGTAGCAGGAAGGAACAGCATGACAGATGTAACCGTAAAATCACTGGCAGAAGAGATCCAGACTTCGGTTGATCGCCTGGTACAGCAATTTGCTGATGCAGGGATTAGAAAAACCGAAACTGATTTTGTCTCCCAGAAAGAAAAAGAAGCTTTACTGGCGCATTTGAACCGCGAACAAGGCGGTTCAGCTGGTAAACCAGATAAATTAACATTACAGCGTAAAACACGTAGTACATTGAGTGTTTCAGGCACCGATGGAAAAAGCAAACCGGTAGCCGTCGAGGTCCGCAAAAAGCGCACATATGTAAACCGCGATACAGTTGAACAGGCTAAAGCGGAAGAACAGGCGAAGCGTGAAGCGGAAGAGCAAGCACGGCGCGAAGCAGAAGAAAAAGCGCAACGCGAAGCCGAAGCAGCAGCGAAGAAACTCGCTGAAGAGCAGGCTAAACGTGAGGCAGAAGAAATAGCCGAACGTGAGGCAGCTGAAAAAGCTAAGCGCCAGGCAGCGGAAAATGAAAAAGTGACCAATCAACATACCGAACATAGACAAAAACCAGCTCAAAATGAGAAAGCGCGTCGAGAAGCAGAAGCTGCTGATCTTAAGCGTAAAGCCGAAGAAGAAATGCGCCGTAAGGTAGAAGAGGAAGCTAAACGCGTTGCTGAAGAGGCTCGTCGTATGGCTGAGGAGAATCAGGATAAATGGTCAAATGATTCAGATTCCAGCGATAATAATGAAGATTATCATGTCACTACCTCTCGCCACGCCCGTGCTGCCGAAGACGAAAACGATGCTAAAGTTGAAGGTGATCGCCGTGCTCGTACCCGCAGTGGCAAAACTACTCGCCAGAAGAAAAATAATAAACATTCTGAATCCAAAGCGGATCGTGAAGAAGCCCGTGCAGTTGGCCGTACAAAAGGCAAACAACGTAAAACCAGTACATTACAGCAGGGCTTCAACAAGCCTGTAGCTGCGGTTAACCGTGATGTTGTAATTGGTGAAACGATTACTGTTGCTGAGTTGGCTAACAAGATGGCGGTTAAAGGCTCTCAGGTCATCAAAGCCATGATGAAAATGGGCGCAATGGCAACCATCAACCAGGTGATTGATCAGGAAACTGCACAACTGGTTGCTGAAGAAATGGGTCATAAAGTCATCCTGCGTCGTGAAAACGAGCTGGAAGAAGCGCTGATGAGTGACCGCGATACCGGTGAAGCTGTAGCCGAATCTCGTGCGCCGGTTGTGACTATCATGGGTCACGTTGACCACGGTAAAACTTCTCTGTTGGATTACATTCGTTCTACGAAGGTGGCTTCTGGTGAGGCAGGCGGTATTACCCAGCATATCGGTGCTTACCATGTTGAAACTGAAAGTGGCATGATTACCTTCCTGGATACTCCAGGACACGCCGCATTTACTTCAATGCGCGCGCGCGGGGCGAAAGCGACTGACATCGTGGTTCTGGTTGTTGCAGCTGATGATGGTGTAATGCCTCAGACTATCGAAGCTATCCAGCACGCAAAAGCGGCCAATGTTCCTGTGGTTGTTGCAGTTAACAAAATCGATAAACCAGAAGCCGATCCAGATCGCGTGAAAACGGAGCTTTCTCAGCACGGTGTTCAGCCCGAGGAGTGGGGTGGTGAAACTCAGTTTATCAATGTATCTGCTAAAGCTGGTATCGGAATTGATGAACTGCTGGATGCAATCTTGCTGCAAGCTGAAGTTCTTGAACTGAATGCGGTCTATTCTGGTATGGCAAGCGGGGTTGTTATCGAATCGTTCCTGGATAAAGGCCGTGGTCCGGTTGCGACTGTGCTGGTTCAGGAAGGCACTTTGAACAAAGGCGATATCGTACTTTGTGGCTTTGAATATGGACGAGTTCGTGCAATGCGTGACGAGCTAGGGCGTGAAGTGTTCTCTGCGGGCCCATCTATTCCAGTGGAAATCCTTGGCTTGTCCAACGTACCGGCAGCTGGTGATGAAGCAACTGTTGTACGTGACGAGAAGAAAGCCCGTGAAGTGGCTCTGTATCGTCAGGGTAAATTCCGTGAAGTCAAACTGGCTCGCCAACAGAAATCCAAACTGGAAAACATGTTTGCTAATATGGAAGAAGGTGAAGTTTCTGAACTGAATATCGTTCTGAAATCTGATGTTCAAGGGTCATGTGAAGCAATCCGTGAAGCACTGGAACAACTGTCTACCAATGAAGTGAAAGTGAAAATCATCGGCTCTGGTGTAGGTGGTATTACTGAAACTGACGCTACATTGGCAGCTGCTTCTAATGCAATTATTCTGGGTTTCAACGTTCGTGCCGATGCTTCTGCACGCCGTGTCGTTGAAAATGAAAGCCTGGATCTGCGTTATTACTCCGTTATCTATAGCCTGATTGACGAAGTTAAACAGGCAATGAGTGGTATGCTGTCACCTGAATATAAACAGCAGATCATGGGCTTGGCAGAGGTTCGTGATGTGTTTAAATCACCGAAATTCGGTGCGATTGCAGGTTGTATGGTGACTGAAGGGACCATTAAGCGTAATAACCCAATTCGCGTACTGCGTGATAACGTGGTGATTTACGAAGGTGAACTGGAATCCCTGCGCCGCTTTAAAGATGACGTTAACGAAGTCCGTAACGGTATGGAATGTGGTATCGGCGTTAAGAACTACAACGATGTTCGTGTCGGCGATATGATAGAAGTATTTGAAATTATTGAAATTAAACGTTCTATCGCTTAATTCCTACCGCTGGTTAATTTCATTGTTGGGGGGCTTATGCCCCCCAAATGTCAGGAGATATAACAATGGCAAGAGAATTCAGCCGTACTCAACGCGTTGCACAGGAAATGCAAAAAGAGATTGCCATCATTTTACAGAGAGAAGTAAAAGATCCTCGGATCGGTATGGCGACTGTTTCTGGTGTTGAAGTTTCCCGTGATTTGGCTTATGCCAAAGTATTTGTTACCTTTCTGAATGTGTTGACTGAAGAACATGATTCCGATGTGGTGAAAAATGGTATTAAGGCATTGAATGAAGCCTCTGGTTTTATTCGTTCTTTGCTGGGTAAGGCAATGCGTTTGCGTATCGTACCAGAACTGACTTTCTCCTATGATAATTCCCTGGTCGAAGGGATGCGAATGTCCAATCTGGTCACTAATGTTGTGAAGAATGATGAACAGCGCCGGGCTTCTGTGGATCACAAAGAGGAGCAGTAATGGGGCGTCGTCGTCGCGGTCGTGATATACATGGCGTGTTGTTACTGGATAAGCCGCAGGATATTTCTTCTAATGATGTGTTGCAAAAAGTAAAACGTATTTTCAACGCCAATAAAGCTGGTCACACTGGCGCGTTGGATCCGCTGGCAACGGGTATGCTGCCGGTTTGTCTCGGTGAAGCTACGAAGTTTTCCCAGTTCTTACTTGATTCTGATAAGCGTTATCGGGTGATAGCCCGCCTTGGTCAGCGTACTGACACATCTGATTCACACGGGCAGATTATCAGTGAAAGAGCAATCCGGTTAGATCAGGTTCAGCTTAATGAAGCTTTGGCTAAATTTCGCGGTGATACCATGCAAATTCCTTCAATGTATTCTGCACTGAAACATCAGGGGAAACCACTGTATGAGTATGCTCGTCAAGGTATTGAAGTAGAACGGGAAGCACGGCCAATTACGGTCTATGAATTACAGTTTATCCGCTGGGAAGATGATGAACTGGAATTGGAAATACACTGTTCGAAAGGAACCTATATTCGCACTATTATTGATGATTTAGGTGAATTATTAGGTTGTGGTGCTCATGTTATTTATTTACGTCGTTTACAGGTAGCAAATTATCCAAATGATCGAATGGTTACGCTTGAGCAATTATATGAATTGCAAAAGCAGGCTGAAGATCGGGAAATACCTGTGGACGAATTAATTGATTCGTTGTTATTACCCATGGATAGTGCAGTTGCTCATTTCCCAGAGGTTAATTTACTTCCGGTAGTTGCGGCTTATTTTAAACAAGGTCAGGCGGTACGAAGTGCTAAATCTCTGGCTCTGATTGAGAGTATAGTGCGTGTAACTGAGGGTAATGAACGCAAATTCATTGGCATTGCTGTTATCAATGATGATGGGCTTGTTGCTCCTCGCCGTTTGGTTGTTGAAAACCAGGATTAGGGTATTTGGGGCTATCTTGCGCTTAACTTATTTGCAGCGTAGAATGGCGCAGCTATATGTTGGGTAGCTGAATTAGAGATCGGCACCTGTAATTTTAATTTATGTATTTTTGGAGTTGTAATATGTCTCTAAATACTGAAGCAAAAGCGCAAATTATTGCTGAATTTGGTCGTGATGCGAATGACAGTGGTTCTAGTGAAGTGCAGGTTGCTCTGCTGACCGCACAAATTAACCATCTGCAAGGCCATTTTTCAGAGCACAAAAAAGATCACCATAGCCGTCGTGGTCTGCTGCGCATGGTTTCTCAGCGTCGTAAATTGCTGGACTATCTGAAGCGTAAGAATGTAACAAGTTACACTGCGCTGATTGGGCGTCTTGGCTTACGTCGCTAATCAAGCAAGTTTCAGTGGAAAGGGGCCATATATGGCCCCTTTTCTTCTGAGAAATCATCATATGTAACAGCATAAGAATGCTGATGATGGTTTTTGGGTAAGGCTCTTCGGTTACAGAGGTTCGCGCGGCTAATGAGAGTGCTTAAAGGAGTGAGAGCTGTCATTAGTCGCGAGGATGTGGCATGAAGAGATCATTCATTGTTGTCTGCTGAATATAAAAGACAACGTTAACGAAAGGATATTATTTTGCTAAATCCGATTGTTCGTAAATTTCAATATGGTCAACATACCGTTACTATCGAAACTGGTATGATGGCACGCCAGGCCACAGCTGCTGTCATGGTCAATATGGATGACACTGCTGTATTCGTCACTGTTGTTGGTCAGAAAAAAGTAAAAGCTGGTCAGGGTTTCTTCCCGCTGACTGTTAACTATCAGGAGCGTACTTACGCCGCTGGCCGTATCCCAGGCAGCTTCTTCCGTCGTGAAGGTCGCCCAGGAGAAGGCGAAACGTTGGTAGCCCGTTTGATTGATCGTCCTTTGCGCCCTCTGTTTCCGGAAGGTTTCCTGAACGAGGTTCAAATTGTAGCGACTGTTGTTTCTGTCAATCCACAAATTAACCCGGATATCGTTGCAATGATTGGTGCTTCTGCTGCGCTGGCATTGTCTGGTATTCCATTCAATGGCCCGATTGGCGCTGCTCGCGTTGGTTATATTAATGATCAATATGTGCTGAACCCAACCAGTGATGAGCTGAAAAACAGCCGTTTGGATCTGGTGGTTTCAGGTACTGCCGGTGCTGTTTTGATGGTGGAATCTGAAGCAGATCTGCTGGCTGAAGAACAAATGCTGGGTGCGGTAGTGTTCGGCCATGATCAACAACAAGTGGTTATTGATAACATTAATGCGTTGGCTGCGGAAGCGGGCAAAGAGAAATGGGATTGGGTGCCAGAATCTGTTAACCAGGCGTTGCATGATCGTGTAGCTGAATTAGCAGAAAGGCGTCTGGGTGATGCTTACCGTATCACTGAGAAACAGGAGCGTTATGCTCAGGTTGATGCTATCAAAGATGAAGTTACAGCAGCGCTGTTAGAGCAGGATGAAACTTTGGAAGAAGCGGAAATCCATGAAATTCTGGGCAGCTTAGAGAAAAATGTTGTTCGTAGTCGTGTTTTACGCGGTGAACCACGTATTGATGGCCGTGAAAAAGATATGGTCCGTGCGTTGGATGTACGTACTGGTGTTCTGCCTCGTACTCACGGTTCTGCATTGTTTACTCGCGGTGAAACCCAGGCTCTGGTTAGTGCGACTCTGGGGACAGAACGTGATGCACAGATCATTGATGAGCTGATGGGCGAACGTACAGATCGCTTCTTGCTGCACTATAACTTCCCTCCATATTCTGTTGGCGAAACAGGTATGATGGGTTCACCAAAACGTCGTGAAATTGGTCATGGTCGTTTGGCTAAACGTGGTGTATTGGCAGTTATGCCAAAAGCTAACGAGTTCCCATACACAGTTCGTGTAGTTTCTGAAATTACAGAATCTAACGGTTCATCTTCAATGGCATCTGTTTGTGGCGCATCTCTTGCGTTGATGGATGCAGGTGTACCGATTAAAGCGGCTGTTGCTGGTATTGCAATGGGTTTGGTGAAAGAAGGTGATAACTTTGTTGTTCTGTCTGATATTTTGGGTGATGAAGATCATCTGGGTGACATGGACTTTAAAGTAGCGGGCAGCTGTGAAGGTGTCAGTGCGTTGCAAATGGATATCAAAATTGAAGGTATCACTCGTGAAATTATGCAAGTTGCTTTGAATCAGGCAAAAGGTGCGCGTTTGCATATCCTGAGCGTGATGGAACAGGCAATTAACAGCCCACGTAATGATATTTCTGAATTTGCACCACGTATTCACACTATCAAGATCAACCCTGATAAGATCAAAGATGTTATTGGTAAAGGTGGTTCGGTTATCCGTGCACTGACTGAAGAAACCGGGACTACCATTGAAATTGAAGATGATGGCACCGTGAAAATTGCTGCAACTGATAGCGAAAAAGCAAAACATGCAATCAGTCGTATTGAAGAAATTACCGCAGAGATCGAAGTTGGCCGTATTTACGCTGGTAAGGTAACTCGTATCGTTGATTTCGGTGCATTTGTTGCTATTGGTGGTGGTAAAGAAGGTCTGGTACATATTTCTCAGATTGCTGATAAGCGCGTTGAGAAAGTGGCTGACTATTTACAGGTTGGTCAGGAAGCATCAGTTAAAGTACTGGAAATTGATCGCCAGGGTCGTGTTCGCCTGAGCATCAAAGAAGCGACAGCCGGCACCGTGGCTGAGGAAGCACAACCAGCACCACAATCAGCAGAATAAATTTGATGTCATAAACGGTGTCTTGTAAAAAAGCGCCGTTTAACAGACTCAGGGCAGGAGGCCCAATAAATGCAATAGGTGATAGGGCATTCTTAATCAATGTCTGACTTTCGGGAGTAGGAAATGAATTTTTTTCTGCGCTGGTGTTATGCTGTAGCAATACTTATTTTGGCAGGATGCAGCAGTAAGGATTGGCGTAAAAACGAAGTCTTTGCTATTCCATTACAACCTTCATTGCAGCAGGAAGTTATTCTGGCCCGTATGGAACAGATTCTTGCGAGTCGATCATTGACAGAAGATGAGTACGCACAGCTTTTATATGAGAGGGGTGTGCTGTATGATAGTCTCGGGCTGAGAGCCTTGGCACGGAATGATTTTTCTATTGCCTTGTCTATTCGGCCTAATATTCCAGAGATTTTTAATTATCTGGGCATTTACTTTACGCAGGCTGGCAATTTTGATGCCGCCTATGAAGCGTTTGATTCTGTATTAGAGCTTGATCCAACTTACAATTACGCGCGTCTGAACCGCGGCATCGCGTTGTATTACGGTGGCCGGTATAAGTTAGCGCAGGATGATCTGCAGGCGTTTTATCAAGACGATCCAAATGATCCCTTCCGTTCGTTATGGTTATACCTGGTGGAAAAAGAATTTTATCCTAAAGGAGCGATGGTAAACTTGTCGCAACACTATGAAAGAGCGAACCGGGGGCAATGGGGCTGGAATATAGTTGAATTCTATTTAGGCAAAATCAGTGAATATACATTGATGGATCGCCTGAAAGAGAATGCAACGGATAACACTTCGCTCGCTGAGCATCTCAGTGAAACTGACTTCTATTTAGGTAAACATTACCTAAGTCTGGGGGACAAGGATAGCGCATCTGCGTTATTCAAGCTGACGGTAGCTAACAATGCACATAACTTTGTTGAGCACCGCTACGCATTGTTGGAATTGGCGCTGTTAGGCCAGGAACAAGACGACCTATCAGAATCGGACCAGCAATAGCTGACGAACATTTCGAGATCGATTTGCAAAGTCCATCATCTTGACCGATGAGGGCTTGTTTGTTCGTTTAATTACATACTTTGAGCCAGTTCACATTTTAAATGAAAATGACCGAAATTTTTTTCAATGCGTTATGTAGACTGGCCGCCATAACTAATGAGGCACCATTACATGACCACTGAAACTGAAATCTCTTTTGCTGATTTAGGTTTATCAGCACCTATTCTTTCTGCACTGGAAGATCTTGGCTATGAAAAGCCATCTCCAATCCAGCAACAATGTATTCCCCATTTACTAAATGGTCGTGACGTGTTGGGTATGGCACAGACCGGCAGTGGTAAAACGGCGGCATTCAGCCTGCCTTTATTACATAATATCAATGCTGAGCTGAAAGCTCCGCAGATCCTTGTTCTGGCCCCGACCCGTGAACTGGCGGTACAGGTAGCTGAAGCGTGCGCAGATTTTTCTAAACATATGCGTAACGTGAATGTTGTTGCACTGTATGGTGGGCAGCGTTACGACGTTCAGCTACGTGCTTTGCGTCAAGGCCCACAAGTTGTTGTGGGTACACCTGGGCGTCTTTTAGATCATCTGAAACGTGGTACTTTGGATCTTTCTAACTTGAGCGGCTTGGTTTTGGATGAAGCAGACGAAATGCTGCGCATGGGCTTTATCGAAGATGTTGAAAACATCATGAGCCAGATCCCGGCTGAACACCAAACTGCGCTGTTCTCTGCAACAATGCCAGAAGCTATCCGCCGCATTACTCGTCGTTTCATGAACGATCCGCAGGAAGTGCGTATCCAGGCAAGTGTAACTACTCGTCCTGACATCAGCCAGAGCTACTGGTCTGTTCACGGTATGCGCAAAAATGAAGCGCTGGTACGTTTCCTGGAAGCTGAAGATTTTGATGCTGCGATTATTTTCGTGCGTACTAAAAATGCAACATTGGAAGTGGCAGAGGCGCTGGAGCGTAGTGGCTACAACAGTGCAGCCTTGAACGGTGATATGAATCAGGCACTGCGTGAGCAGACACTAGAACGCCTGAAAGATGGTCGCTTGGATATTTTGATCGCGACGGATGTTGCCGCGCGTGGTCTGGATGTTGAGCGCATCAGTCTGGTTGTTAACTATGATATTCCAATGGATGCGGAATCTTATGTTCACCGTATTGGCCGTACTGGTCGTGCGGGCCGAGCGGGCCGTGCGTTATTGTTCGTAGAAAACCGTGAACGCCGCTTGTTACGTAACGTTGAACGTACGATGAAGCTGACTATTCCTGAAGTTGAATTGCCAAATGTGGAGCTTTTGAGTCAGCGTCGCTTGGAAAAATTCGCTGCCAATGTACAGCAGCAGTTGGAAAGCAGTGATCTGGAACAGTACCGCGTTCTGTTATCCAAATTGCAACCGGCGGAAGATTTGGACATCGAAACTCTGGCAGCGGCGTTGTTGAAAATGGCACAAGGTGAGCGTCCATTGATTCTGCCACCTGATCCGGTTCGCCGTCCTCGTCGTGAGTTCAATGAGCGTGATGATCGTCGTCGCAATGGTTTGGATGATCGTGGTGATCGGGGCGAACGTGGTGATCGTCCTCGTCGTGAACGTCGTGATGTGGGTGAAATGGAACTGTACCGTATTGAAGTCGGTCGTGATGATGGTGTTGAAGTCCGTCATATCGTTGGTGCGATTGCTAACGAAGGCGATATCAGCAGCCGTTATATTGGTAACATCAAACTGTTTGCAACTCATTCTACAATTGAGCTGCCAAAAGGTATGCCAGGCGACTTGTTGTCTCACTTTACCCGTACTCGTATTCTGAATAAGCCAATGAATATGCAGTTAATGGGTGATGCACAGCCATTCGAACGCCGCGAACGCCGTGGTGGCCCACGTAATGGTAACGGTAACGGCAATGCTCCTCGTCGTGATCGTGAAAATTTTAACGGTGGTGGCCGTCGTTTTAGCGGTGAGCGCCGTGGTGGTGAAGGCCGTAGTGGCGAAAGTCGTGGTGAAGGCCAAAGCCGTAGCAATTTCCGTGGCCGCAGTGATGATCAAGGTTCATCTGCTGCTCCACGCCGCCGTTATAGCAACAGTAACGCGCAGTAATTGACTGAACTAATATTCAAATAATAAAACGGCTCCTTTTTACAGGAGCTGTTTTTTGTCAGTACACATAAATAGCCTTTCTCCCTTTTCGTTGTTTTTCGACATATATTGGTAACTAAGTTTTCCGGAAGGATGGCGAAGGCTACCAGTTTACCGAATTAGCTAACAAGATTATCAAAAGCTTATTTTAAGTAGGTCAATATTTGACAAGAGTCATAAACCGTTACACTATTATGAAGATCTATTCTTTCTGCTAGTGATTATATGCACAAATATACAAGAAACTTTCTATAGAATAATGTGAAGATGCTATTAGTTTCCGATTGAGCAATTTTGGATGTGTAAGACATAATGAAAAAAAGAACCCTTTTTACGATCTTACTGGTTATTTTGCTCACAGCAATGGCTGTGCTATTCCGTTCTCATAACCAATATTTATTACTGCAAGGTGAAGTTGATGCACCGGAAGTGATTGTGGCATCCAAAGCCAAAGGCCGAGTGCTCGAGCGTCACGTCGAACGGGGGGATGATGTCAAAACAGGTCAGCTCTTGATCACACTTGAAAGCCCTGAATTACTGGCTCAAGTTGCTTCATTGGAAGCTGTCCGTGATCAGGCTAAAGCCCAGTTAGAGCAATCTCTGCATGGTACGCGTGAAGAAAGTATCCGGAATCTGCAAGCGGGTTTAGCACAAGCTCAGTCTGAATATGATAATGCGGTACGTGAATATAACCGTATTCAGAACATAGCGTCTAAAGGCTATGTTTCACGAAATGAACTGGATAATGCCCGCAGAGACAGGGATGTTGTCTATCAAAAAATGCAGGGAGCGAAAGCTGCGTTAGATGAAGGCATACATGGTGACAGGATTGAGCTACGCCAGAAATATGCGGCAGCTTTACGTCAGGCTGAACAGCAACTGATTGAATTACAATCCCAACGTGATGATTTGCAGGTTAAAGCGCCAGTGGCGGGTGAAGTTGGTCCGATTCCGGCAGAGGTTGGTGAATTATTTAATGCCAACAGCCCGTTGGTGACATTAGTTCGCGTACCGGAAGCTTATTTTATTTATAACTTGCGGGAAGACATTCTGGCGAAAGTGCGTAAAGGGGATAAAGTCAAACTGCGTGTTCCCGCGCTGGGTGATAAAGAGATCGAAGCAGAAATACGTTATATCGCCCCGATGGGAGATTACGCAACCAAACGCGCGACTCGTGCAACCGGTGATTTTGATCTGAGAACCTTTGAAGTTCGTTTATTCCCCTTACAGCCGGTTGAAGGCTTACGCCCTGGCATGAGCGCCTTGTGGCGTTGGGATAAATAGGTGGCTGGTTGATGAGGGGCAAGGTTGCATGGCGTGGGTTCGAGCGCGCTTTTAGTCAAGAGATTCGGGCAACGATCCGCAGTCCGGTTTTTCACTGGCTAAGTTGGTTATTCCCTTTGATGCTGTTTGTGTTAATCAGCGCTAACTTTTCAGAAGGGACGTTGCTCAATCTGCCAGTCTCGGTAGTGGATAATGATCATAGCCCGTTGTCACGTAGTCTGATACGGAACCTGGATGGCGCTTCTCATGCGCATATTAAATCCTATGATGGCGGATTGCATGAATCTTTTGAACGGCTTGGCAACGCTAAGGATTATTCCCTGCTTTATATCCCGAATAATTTTGAGGCTGATGCCCTCCGGGGGTACCAGCCAACAGTGCGTATGTATTACAACGCACTGTTTTATGGCGCTGGAAGTTATTCTATTCAGGATTTCAGTGGAGTAATGGCGGAAATCAATGCGAAATACCGTTCCGTATTGGCAACGGAGATGGGGCACCAGTTACCTCCGTTAGCCAATGTCACACTTGCTTATGACAGTCTTTTCAACGCCAGTGGTAGTTACATCTATTATCAGCAGTTTGCGGCTACTATCCATTTGTTACAGCTTTTTGTTGTGACTTGCACTATTTACAGCATGTCTCGCGGCAGTACGCTGATGACAATGAAACCGTTTACCTTCGCCCTGTTGGGAAAACTGGCGCCTTATACCCTGTTTTTTACTCTGTTGTTGATTGTGGAGTTGGCGGCGCTGATTGGGGTATTTGATGCAAAAGTGAATGGTAATCCAATATATATGGTGATAGTAGGTTTCTTCTATGTGATTGCCGCCCAGAGTGTTGGCCTGTTGTTATTTACTTTCACTAATAGCGCACTGACAGCTTATAGCCTTATCGGGGTGCTGGTAAGTATCGCGATGACCTTTTCAGGTATGTCAGTACCCGAATTATCAATGATATTGCCGGCGCGGATAATTGCCAATCTTGAGCCTTTGACCCATGCCTTGAATGCGATGTTTGATATTTTTCTGCGTGAGGTTTCTTTGCTGGGTATTTTATCTGTTTGTGCTTCGTTACTGAGCTATCCGGTCGTTTGTTCCCTGCTGGTGCGTAACCGGTTATTGAAACGGCTTAGTCTGCCACAAGGTGGTGAATGATGCAGATGTATTGGCAGACTTTTCGCCGGGTATTAATGGGAATGCTGGAAAAACCCATGTGGATGTTGATGCTGGCTTCCCTGTGTCTGATGAGTTTAGTGTATGTCCGGCCAACAGTATGGGATTTGCCCGTTGCCGTGATCGATCAGGATCACAGCTTCGCCAGTCGTGCTCTGATACGTCAGCTTAATTCCACGGCTAAAATTGCTGTTCACAGCTATGACAATCTGGCTGATGCTCGTCACGATCTGCTATTACGTGAAATTTTTGCGATCATCATCATACCGGCGGATCTGGAGAAAAATATCCTTAATGGAAAAAACATCACCTTCCCGATTTATGGAGATGCAACGAGTCGTCTTGCCAATGGGCAAATTCAGCAAGAGTTGACCTCTGCTCACCGGCAATTGCTGAGTGAATATAACAGCAAATTACTACTGAAATATGGTTTTAGTCCTGAACAGGTAAAACTATTACTGATGCCAATTCGTAGTGAAACTGTTGGGTTGTTCAACCCAGGTGTTAGCTTTGCTGCAATTACCTTTCCTGGTTTGTTGGTGATGCTGTTGCAACACTCTTTACTCATATCTTGTGTGCGGGTCAGTATTACGATGCGCAGTACGCCGAAAGGTAAACCACCATTACCCGTCTATTTAGGGGCATTGTCGGCGTTATTACCCATCTGGCTTTTCCTCTCCATCATATTTTTTGTTCTTTGGCCGTGGGTATTGGGATACCGTCAGGAAGCGCCTATTCCTCTGTTATTAATGCTGACTTTCCTGTTTATGTTATCGGTGTTTGGATTGGGGAAGCTGGTGACAGAATGCATGCGCAGTGTGGAAATGATCTATCTGACGCTTGCCCTTAGCACAACGCCGGTGTTCTATATTTCCGGCACAATCTGGCCGGTACAGGCGATGCCTGATTGGGTGAGGGCAATCTCTTCCGCCTTACCATCCACTTGGGCGACAAAAGCGATTGCAGGTGTTAACCAGATGGGGCTGCCATTACAGAATGTACTGGGAGATATCGCCATGATGCTGATCCTTGGCGTGGTTTATACGCTGCTGGGGATTCTGATCGGGATGGTGCGTAATGGTGAATTTAGGAAAATAACCTATTATTTGCGAAGGATATTTAAGTGATGGCTCAAGCTCTGCTTGTGGTGTCGAGTTATCTTTAACCGAAAAATTGGTACCAATGGTTAAAAGTCTGGCGAATTAATTAGTTAGAAAGGTTATAACGGTTGGACGGGTATTAAATCGAAGCGTAGAAAAGAAATGCGATTGAACGGGTTAAATCAGGGTAAAGTAAGTTTAAATTGGCATATTTAAAGTATCGTGGTTTTTTATAACAAATTCAACATAATAATGTTGTAAGTAACTTGGTTCGTATTCGGTTAAATCATTTACAGGGTCTCTTTTTTTATACCAATTTTTATGCTTGATGGTTTAATTGGTTTATGAAAAAATTTATTCCCAGTTAAAAATGTTATTAAATCTTGCTCCTTTTGGAAAATATATTGCCTAGGCGGATTCGACTAATAAGTGCAGTTTTTTAAATGACATTAACCATTAACAAAAAACTTAAAATAAATCAGCGACAAAAAATATTATCCGAAAAAACATAAAGGAGTATCTGTATACTACAAAGCTATTTACAAGTCTATTTATGAAGATAAAACAAAGGATGGTAACTTATAAAAACTACCCAGAATTTCCAGTAAAACAGCTTCAATAAAGATAAAAATCGAATATTATTAACATTGGTTAAACGTAAAACACAATATACCATGATGATTAAGTTTAATAAAAATCAAGTGTTAAAAGCAGTAAAAACAACGGTTAAGACTTTATTATATCAATTAAAACCAGAGGTTAAAAACCTACCCATCATAAATCTATCAGTAAAAATGAGAAAAAGCATTGGCTTTATTAATGCTTATATCCCCTGTAAAAAGACACATAAGAATATATAATAGGTCATTCAGACAATATATTTAAAAAAAGAACCGGATTTAATAACGTTTTCAATCGGAGAGTGAATTCTTTATCAGCCAATTAAATAATTATTCGTAAAAAATAGGAATAACAAAATCCGCAAATAAATGATTTAATCGAATACGAACTTGTTTACTCGCAGAGTAATTATGTTGCATTTATGATGTGAATCCACCATTCTTTAGTGAATCTGAAAGTTTCATATATTCATATTAAAAAAGTAGTCAATTCCCCACATAATTACAAGCCAATTGGAATATCATATAAATAAAACCATATGTTAACTCCAAATAGCTATCATTAGAATGATATTATTTACCCTACAAGATTATAATGAGTTAAATATAAACCTTTATTAATTAAGCATTAATTAGACAGATCAATATGGATAAATTCCATTCAAACAACATATAATATAAATTTAATTTTCAATTGAATCAATGTATTATAAAGTTTAAATAATTCAAGATATAAAACCCAACCATTCAAAGAATAAAATATTAAAGTTAATTGTGCTTAACGTTTAGATTTAAAGATAAAATGTTATTCTTCAAGTAAACTCATTAACAGTAGAAGCGACTAAACCACTCACTAAAATTGTATTTATGTTGAACGAGAAATAAATTAATAAAATATGGATATAAGTTATTTATTACCTTGAAATTCATCCGTTTTGAACTATATTTATTTTAACCACTCTGAATTATGAAAAAATTAATTTTTATGGGGAATTAAAAATGAGAAAAATTTTTACTAAATCATCAAATCAACAGGAAATTAAAATATACACTGACGATTATGGAACCCAAACGATTATCCTTCCTCCGCAATCTGAATCTAATTCGTTAGATAAATCAGATAGTACCAGTTTTACCATGGATAAAAATGATAAGATATTAACATTGACAAGCAAATCTAAGTATGTCTCTATCTATTGGCCAGAGTTTAGTTCCAACGATAATGGAGAACTCATTGGTAGTGACAAAGTTATGGCAATAAATAATTCTACAGGGATATTAACAATAGACTATCAATCAGAAAAAAGAGATAATACGGTTATTTATTTTGGCTGCGCTGATAGCGCCACATTTGATTTTAGAGACTTAAGCGAATTAGAAATAAGAAACCCAGGAACTGTGTTTATGTTCATAGATTATATTACTTCTGATAAGCCTCCTATACTAACTATGTTAGGAAAAAGCAAATTCAAGATAACACAACCAATGGATATACAACAAGATTCTCCTGCATTTATTTTTTTGGCCAGTAGTATTTCTCTGGAGGACTCATCTGAACTTACTTTTGAAAGTAGTGGACTATTTCTGGGAGATGGTCAATTTAATTACTGTAATATACACATACAAGATAACTCAAAGTTAATGTTAGACAACAACGGTATATTTCCGAAAAGTGGTATAGACATAAGTAAGACACAATTTAATCTTGTAACCGGTTCTCCTTTATTAAAAATATCATCTTTTTCTGGTATTAATTCTCCTCTGGATCTTGATAATATAGAATATCCTGAATGCCTATTTAACTTCATTACTACAAAAGGTGATAATAAAGGAAAAATTATCATTGATGTCATAAATGACCCCAAATTCATCGATAAGATATTTAATAAAAAACTCATAGCTATAAATGGGAAAATAGCAGAAAAAGAGAATTTTAGCGTTAGTTATGGAACTGAAAATCGCCAAGGTAATAGTGTGACAACTACAAAAATATCACTCAAATTATAATATCAATTATTTTATAGAGTAAATATAAACACATGGCCGGCCATAATTAATTTTCCCTTTGTGGTACGACACAAAATAAGATGACGTACCACTCAATATAACTTAACTACCACCTACTGAAGTAGGTGGGTTAGCGCACTTCGGTGCCGACGACTGAAAGTCGTCGAACCACGCACCTCGTAAACGCGCATAGGTCAAAACATTAAAGTCAAAGTCACCGTCTAAAGACGGTGGTTTTAACCTGCAATATGGAAAAATAAAAATCAGCAATATACCATTTGGCTGTACAGAATATAAGATTAGAAAAAAATCTGATTTAATAGATTTTTATCAATAGATAAGCCAAAAAAATCAAACAACCTAACGCCTAAACAACAGTATTAGTTACTTGTTGATAACATCCCTCATATCATTAATTTGTTAATTATAAATATTATTCTATATCTTAGAATTATATTACCCATAAAATAAAAAGGCTACGACTAGAGCGTAGCCATGAATTAAAAAACCATCATACTCGTAAAGCAATTACATATAATTTAATTTGTAAGTTTGCAAAAACTTATTTAAGTTCATGATGAGTTTTCAATAAATTGAAAATACTTAATCTATAAAATTCCATTTCATAAAAATGGTCTATTATAACGCTCTATACATTGTCAAAATAATATTTTCTTTCACTTTCGGATCAGGAGTAACTATCATATGCCTCTGTCCCCCACCTTTAGAATCACCATGAACCGGTTGTCTATTGTTGTAATTATAGGCATCACCAATATTGTACATAACAGCATTGTCATTACTGTATTTATCTTGGAATAGCCAAATATTTTGACGAGCAGGCCCCCTACCTGGAATAGGCATAGTGGCAAGTAGAATTGTATCATCTCGCTTATCCATTGGACCAGTCAATGGAATTAGTAATAAGCCACAAGGGGGTACTTGCGTAGTCTCCACATCAACGATAAAATTATAGTATGGTAGACTATATGGCATTACATGCAACTTTATCGTATCAGGAGGCAAATAATTGGACACAGAAACAATATGTGTTGATTTTAAACTCTCAAGGACTTGTAACGCTTCAATATTATCCATTTTTTCTATCATTTCATTCACCTATATTATTAAAAAATCAAAAAAACATCATAAGATATTGAATAGCATTTATCTTTACATTCAAAACACAATATAAATTCTGACTTAATTAAATTGATAAATTAATCTCTAATCACCTCCTTAATCTCGAAATTGATTGTTGACGGAAAATTTTATCTTCTATTCCACTAAAGTATTATCATTTTTATTTATCATGTTACGTTGTTAATTAAATATAGCCAAAGTTCTAATCTTTTCCACTAAATTTTAAAGTTATTTTATGACATCTTATCCATCTTCATATTGAGACATTGAAAACCACAAAATAATCTATGTAAAAAATAAAATAAGTTAATTATGCCTATAAGAGTGCTAAAAAAATACAAAGCAGAATAATATTCTGATCTTGCTTATTATTATCTCCTAATAAAATTAACCATCCTAGAAATCGTCACGCTCAAATATATTCTCAATTAATTTTGCAATTATTGTAGTATTTACAATTAATTATAGTATTCAGTATATGTTATCCAAAATAAAACCCCCTTCAAAGAATCACTTCATTTGACAATCTACAATAAAGCGTACATGAATTAGAAATTTTATTTTTTGAGATTTAAATCACATATAGGAAAATCGATTGGTTCACTCAACTATCTTAATTGTCTATATGAAAAGAAATAAGATGATAACAGGCTATTGAAATGTGCTGATAGCCTACTTAGCACAGACTTATCCAATAAAACCAATAGATTAAAATTCCAACGAAAATCTTTGGCAGAAGATAATAAAACGATATAATCCTCAGGGCGAGAGCATGAAAGGCTGTATTTTAAACAAATCGCTCAAATAAAGCACTGCCCAATGCTTGAATAGCGTTGAATTGAGTGTTTTTTGTTTATATTTAGATTGTGTTACGTGCAATTTAAGTTCAAAAAACGTTCGTGTTCTCGCCCTGATATAATCCTTCTATACCCTATAGAACTCACACCTTTTCTCTACAATTGAGAAATTATGAGATTGCTAATTTTCATATTAAAATTAATATCGTCTTCTTATAACCAGTTACATTAATAACCCACCAAATACATCTATCCTGACACAGGATTATCACCTATCATTATTTTCTCAATCACAAAGAATTGTTTATCAACTTAAGCAATTTTTTCACCAATTATGATCGAGTAAATCTGCATTCATACAGCATTATTTGGTTAGAAAACGTAATAAACCACTCCCTTATAGTGTTATGATTTATATAAATAAACTATTAAAATATTTTATCAAAAACAGAGAAAAATGCTGATATTAAGTTTCATCCAGCAGTAACAAAATCACAATAAAATAGGTTAAAAGTATCTTGAAATCCACCCATTTTGAACTATATTTACATTAATTCACGTTTATTTAATTACAAAAATAATATCAACTCCTACAAGGGTAGAACAATGAACGAAAAATTTATCTGGTTCCCTGATGAAAATCAATTATACAGTCATGAATACGGCACTCAAAGTATTCCCCCATTACATTCTTTCAATAAAACTCTTGGTTTCACCTTTACAATGGACGCGGGAGAACACAAATTAACACTGGATACCACTGATAACACGAGAAATAATAAAGGAAATAATATTAATTGGCCTTTTTCGCCATTAATTGAACTAAACGAAAGCGACAAAGCCTATAAGTCAGAAAATACAGATGAAATTCCATGGGTAACAATAACTATATCCTCAGGAAATCTTATAATATCTGGAAGTAAAGAAAAACCTGTTAATTTTTATCTGAATAATGAAATTTTTTTATTTAACTATAAAAATAGAATTGAACTACAAAACTCAAGTACCTTTACAATAGAAAACGCCGGAGTTATAGGAATCAGCACCCACACAAATAACGACAAAAATACAGCACCAATACAAGAAAAACCAACAGTGGATATATCAGGGAAAAGTTGTTTTAAGATCCAACAAGTACCAGAAAACATAGAAAACTTTATCTCACTAAATTGTTATTTCTCTATCACTGAATCCGCTCAAGCTAGTCTTGAAAGTCATATTGTCTCTATAGGTGGTGGTAGTATCATCTTACAAGATAATGCACAGATGTTAATAAGCTCCCAAGTATTGGATATAAATAATAAATTGGATAAACAAGATCCCTCTTTACCCAGCACAAATTTCATCCTCAAAGCTGGAGACACTTCATTAAATCTCAATTCCCTGGATGGCATCAATTTCCCATTAGATATTTACAGAGAAGACTACCCTAAAGGTATGTTCAATTTCATGGCTAAAGGGGAAAAGAATACAGGAAAAGTCGTCATTGATGTCGCACCAAAAGATGCTAATGCCTATGGACTTAATACAATGCTCCGCAAAAATTTCACAGCAATTAATGGAAAGATGGTAGAAACCGGAGACCAGATGAAATATTTTGATTTTAATTATGGACAAGATACCCGCAAAGGTAATCAAGTCGGAACTATAACTATTTCTCTTAGAAACCCTCTCCTACATTTGTCTTAGCAAATAGATTCAAGGTACGGTATTGAATACAATGCCGTACTTCTCAGTACCAACAGGTCATCACTACGTTATACACCTATAAGGCTAAAGTGAACCAAACCCATTAGAAGCCCCCTCACACTTACCTATTTTCGCCCTTGCCCCCATTCGGCAACGCTTTCTATACTCCCAATCACCGCTTTCCCCTATCCTGAACGGCGAGGTTTTTCGGAGGCTAATTGATGAAGCAGGAAGTCAATCAATGACACCGTGCCTCATCCGACAGCTACTGCAGGGATCGGATTTTAACTAACAGCCCCAAAATGATGGCCTTGTGCCGAGATACAGCGAAAATTGCCCGCAGCCATGCGAGAGTATTGATTACTGGCGAAAGCGGTACCGGTAAAGAACTAATCGCTAAAGCCATCCATTACAACAGCCCACGGGCAAAAGGACCGTTCATCAAAATCAACTGTGGCGCTTTACCTAAATCTTTACTGGAAAGTGAACTATTCGGCCATGAAAAAGGGGCCTTTACTGGCGCACAGATACAACGTCAGGGGCTATTTGAACGTCCCAATCAGGGCACTCTGTTGCTGGATGAAGTTGGCGAGATGCCCCTAAGCCTACAAGCCAAACTGCTACGTGTATTACAAGAAAAAGAATTTGAACGCTTAGGCGGCAGCCAGACTATTAAAACTGATATTCACTTGATTGCAGCAACTAACCGTAATCTGACTGCTATGGTGGAACGAGGAGAGTTCCGTCAGGATCTCTTCTACCGTCTTAACGTTATCCATCTTTCTCCACCGCCACTACGGGAACGCCCTGAGGATATTCCCCTGCTGGCTCATCATTTCTTGCAAAAATTCAGTGCAGAAAACAATAAAGAAATCATCGGATTGGACGCCAGTACATTGTCAATTCTGGAGGAGTACCACTGGCCGGGTAATGTTCGGTAACTCTCCAACCCCCTTGAACGCGCAGTGATCATGAGTACCGGATTTATTATTTTCCCTGATGATCTACCTGAATATCTGTCATCTGAACAGTCCTCACAGCTAAACTCTGATCACATGCACATTACTCTCCAGTCAGAAAACGGCATTCTGGGCCTTGGCCCCACGGCAGAAGCACATCCCCATCTGGTCAACGCTGGCAGAAAACCTTGTGGTATCCTGCCCGGCGGGCCATATTTGACAGTGCCCTTTCTTTTGCCCTGATCCGCGGTGGTCACATAAACACCTGTGTTCTGGACGGTCTTCAAGTTGACCAGTATGCCAATCTGGCCAGCTGGACGATACCGGGGAAGATGGTACTAGGAATGGGGGGCACAATGGACCTTGTCACTGGCACCCGTAAAGTGATAATTGCAATGGAACACTGTACCAAAGATGGTTCTGCCAAGATTGTTAAGCAATGTACTCTTCCACTTACCGCCATCAACAAAGTCAGCATGATTGTAACTGAGCTGGGCGTCTTCTACTTTGAACAAGGCCTGCTAATCCTGAAAGAACATGCACCAAACGTCACACTAGAAATTCTGCGGGAAAAAACTGAAGCAGAATTTAGCATTGCGCATGACCCCAAAGTTATGCCTATTCCGGTACAGGGGCATGGCCTATGATTAGTCGTATCCTAAATATTCGTGCCATTCACCTCTTATTTTAATAAGTTCAAGAAATATCATCATGGAAAATTTCATGAAGAAACAGTGTGCGGAATGGAAAAATAATTTTCAGATATTTAATATAAATAACTTAATACAAATAATTTAATATAGTTCTGGTTGCAAATTGTTAAATTATTTATTACCACCAACTATACAAAAATAGTTAATCTTCTAAGTTATAAGAACATTTAATTATCTTTGCCTCGAACTAAACTGTCATTAACGCGAATCCAAGGGGATTGTCTTTATAATAATTTAATATATTTATTATAAAATAACATTATTTTATTTGAGGGGAATATATGAGTACGAAGAATGATTTTAAGGCTTTTTCTATTAGCAATAATGCTAACGTAGTAAGCCAAGAAAGATATGAAGAAGAGCAAAGTTTAAAAACTGGGTTTCCTCCAGAGCATATTACCACTCATGTGTTAAATAAGGTATTACGTCAGTCATCAACCATATCATCTGTCGTGGCTAATTTTATAGAGACACAATCTGGCAATGATGTTCTTGATGATGGAAATATAGTTAAACTCACTAATCAATTAAATAAAGCCTTAGAACAAAAGATAGCAACAGAAGTTCCCAGCGCTTCATTAACTCAAAAAGGAATAGTTCAACTCACAGACAAAACTGGCAACAGTAATTCACTTGCAGTCACTCAGAAACTTGTTTCTGATATCAATGATAATGCTAACAATAGATTGGCAAAAAACCAAAATGGCGCAGACATTCCGGATAAAAATGCGTTTGTGAAAAATCTCGGATTGGCGGAAACTGTGAATCTGGCCAAGAATGCCGTGCCGAATAGCAGAAAAATTAACGGCAAGGCGTTGACTGGGGATGTTATTCTGAATGCTGGAGATGTGGAAGCATTTAGGCTCGGATTAACAGAAAGATACACTGTTAATAATCAAGTTCCTTGGAACGCAAACACAGGGTTATATGATTTGCTGAACCCTGGAATAGATTCTTCGCATATCGCTCATTTCAATAATGGCATTGGAAGTTGCCCCGCTTTTCAATTGAGAGTGCAGTACAGAAATGGAGGAATCGCTTATCGCTCTGCCCGTGATAGTTATGGTTTTGAGGAAGATTGGACTTATATTTACACAACAAAAAATAAACCGACTGCGGCGGATATCGGAGCATATACAAAATCTGAAGGTTCTGAATTTATCCAGCCAAAATATGTGACTCAAGCGAATATAACTGATTTTACAGCATGGATAAAATCATTGCCACAGGGCGGTCATGCATTCAGATTTAACGGGGAGCATGGCATTGGCTATTCATGGTCAGGCGGCTATATAACAAGAATGCATGATATATGGGCAGGATTTGTCGCGCATCACGACTATGCCGGTATTAGCTTTATCCACGGAAATGATGGGGGCGGAAATACAAAAGTTAGCCGACTTTGGACAGATAAAAATGCACACCCTGACGCTAACGGCATTCTTAGAAGAGCCAGCCCAGTTGTAGATATTCATCCAGACGGAACTTACCAGTTAACTAGCGAAGCTGAGGGAGTGACTGTTAAGCGTGTAGATACAGGGAAATATCGTATTAGCGGCTGCAACGGTTTTGCCAAAGATGGGGCATGGGGAATTCACGGTGGAACTGTCGTCCCAGCAGACAGCAACGGGTTAAATCTTATTTGGGTTTGCGAATCGGTAGACACATCCAGCGGTAATATAACCATCGAATGTTACCATCGTCAAAACACAGACGCACCGAAATTTGCTCAAAATAAGCGCGTCAAAAGCCTAATGTCAACAGGAGAAATCGTTTATTACAATGATGGTGAACCGTGCGATATTCCAGACGGAAGAGTGATCAATGTTCGTGTGCAAGTACCTGAAAAACCATAATAATGGCAATCAGAGCTTTGTAATCAGGGCTATATAGCCCTGTATTACTGCAACTCATAGCCAGAAGCTCCAGCACTTTCCATTCCTTCCTACAATTTTTCTATTTCGAGTTCCTCTCCAAATCTTTTGGCATCGGGACACAAACATCCAAACGGCAAAATGATAGCCATGCTCATCATGAAAATTGCCGACAAAAAGTTTAAAATTGGCAATGGAGTATTTCATCCGTCATTCCGCACCTAATTCCTGATTTAAAGATAGTGTTATCTTTCGCATGTTTTGTGTATTTATGGATTGCATCTTTGCGGCGGTTTTTTATTTTGGCGTGGATAGCTTTCACCCGGGATTTTTTGTTTGCCCGTTGCGCTTTACCTAATGAGGAGCCCAGCTCGCGGTAGAACCGGCCTGCTGCCAGTGGCTCCCCTTCTGTTGGCATGGCGGTTTCTTTCAGGCCTATACCTTGCAAACCCTGTACGATTTTGAATCCGAATGCCAGCTTATCCGTATTGATACGCCTGAGGCTAAGGATGTCGTCACTTATCAAGGCCGTGGACGCCCAAGTAAAGATAAACAGCCTGATGTTCATTATCAGCTCTCTGGCCGGGTTTACAGCCAGTTGGATAAAGTTGCTGATGCAAGGTTTCCGGTTCCTGAAAAACACGTTCGCTTTCTATTCGATCCTATTAATCACAAGGTATTGAAAGCATGATTAATCGCATTAAAAAATTTTTTTAAGTAAAAGATGTTACATGGTTGAAAAAGGTTTTCGAAAAGTGAGATAAATCGTTAAAGAAAGCTAGGAAGCTTTTCGATTAACCGGATTAATAGAGAGAAAAAGAAAAAGAAAAAGAAAAAGAAAAAGAAAAAGAAAAGGTATTAAAGCTTTTGGATTTTTTATCAAGATCGGATTTAACTCGGTAAATGCAACTTTTTAGCTGCGGATTTAATGGTATTTAATCGAAAATGATTAACCGTTAAAAGAGAGTTGAAAAGAAATCTGCATATAAAAGAATACTATCAGAACAGAATAGGTATTAAAGCGTTTTATCGATGGTTATTTTACGGGTAAAACTCTAAAAACCATGCAATAAAAAAGGAATAAAACGGTTAATGTGGCAGGATTTAAGTGCTGAAAAAGGCGGGTAAAACAGCGTTGGTAAAGATAAAAAATGGAGAGATTTAAGGTTTGTTAAACGTAAAACATGATATTTTATGGTGATTAAATGTAATAAAAAGCCCGTATTAAAAGGAGTGAAAACAAGGATTAAAATTTTACACGCGATTTATTTTACATTTACCTAACCTGACATGATTATTTAAAAATGCAAGTGAAAAGGCATTAAAGCTTTTGGCTTTTTTATCAAGGTCGGATTTAACTCGGTAAATGCGAGTTTTTAGCGGGGGGTTTAATGGTATTTAATCGGAAATGATTAATCGTTAAAAGAGAGTTGAAAAGAAATCCACATATAAAAGAATATTATCCGAACGGAATAGGTATTAAAGCGTTTTATCGACGGTTATTTTACGGATAAAACCCTAAAAGTAATGTAATAAAAAAGGGATAAAACGGTTAATGTGGCAGGATTTAAGTGCTGAAAAAGGCGGGTAAAACAGCGTTGGTAAAGATAAAAAGTGGAGAGATTTAGGGTTTATTAAACGTAAAGCATGATATTTTATGGTGATTAAATGTAATAAAAAGCCCGTATTAAAAGGGGTGAAAACAAGGATTAAAATTTTATACACGATTTATTTTACATTTACCTAACCTGCCATGAATATTTGAAAATGCAAATAAAAAGGTATTAAAGCTTTTGGCTTTTTTATCAAGATCGGATTTAACTCGGTAAATGCGAGTTTTTAGCGGGGGATTTAATGGTATTTAATCGAAAATGATTAACCGTTAAAAGAGAGTTGAAAAGAAATCTGCATATAAAAGAATACTATCAGAACAGAATAGGTATTAAAGCGTTTTATCGATGGTTATTTTACGGGTAAAACTCTAAAAACCATGCAATAAAAAAGGGATAAAACGGTTAATGTGGCAGGATTTAAGTGCTGAAAAAGGCGGGTAAAACAGCGTTGGTAAAGATAAAAAGTGGAGGTGTTTAGGGGTTTTTAAATGTAAAACATGATATTTTATGGTGATTAAATGTAATAAAAATCCCGTATTAAAAGGGGTGAAAACGAGGATTA